>CAYYGQ010000012.1:0-20596 GCA_964471485.1 uncultured Sandaracinobacter sp.
CTTATGCTTTCGGACCGAACGACGACCTGCCGATCAGCAAGCCGCCCTATGGCCGGATCACCGCTTACGACATGAACGCTGGCAAGCGCCTGTGGGTGGTCGCCAACGGCGACGGGCCGCGCCACCATCCGCTGCTGAAGGATCTGAACCTGCCGCCACTGGGCACCATCGGCCGCCCGGTGCCGCTGGTGACCAAATCCTTCCTGTTCCTCGGCGAAGGCAGCGACGCGGTGTCCGCCGGGGCCGGCGTGCCGGGGGAATCGGTTTTCCGCGCCTACGACAAGCGGAACGGCAAGGTGGTGTGGGAAACGAAGCTGCCGGCCGGAACCACCGGCGGGCCGATCACCTATCAGGTCAACGGCAAGCAGATCATCCTCGTGCCTGTCGGCAGCAGGGGGTTCGGCGGCGCCTGGGTGGCGCTCGGCATCAAATGACGGTTCCATCGACGGGAGAGACGGCCATGAAACAGGGCGTGACACAGGGCGCGAAACAGGGCGCGACGAGGAAGACGGTCTATATGGCGGTCGTGGCGGCGACCCTGCTGCTCGCCGGGCAGGCGGCTCAGGCCCAGCAGCAAACTCCGGCTGCGCCGCGCCCGGCCGGCTGCGCCGACGACCCGTTGTTCAGCCAGCAGGATTTCACCCTCGGCACCTGGGATGTGTATAATGGCCCCGGCGAAACCGCCACCAGAAGCGCCCAGGTGAAGATGGAGAAAGTGGTCGGCGGTTGCGGCATTTACGAAGTCTGGACTCCGGCGGCCGGCCGCGATCGCGGGCATGGCCGCGGCCTCTTCGCCTATTCTCGGGTCGTGAAGGGCTGGCAATATTTCTGGATTTCCGACGCTGGCGACACCACCCTGATGGAAGGCGCGCTGATCGGTGACGGCCACATCCGCTACATCACCGAATACTGGACGCGCGACAACAGGAAACGCATCAACCATTGGGACCTGATCCGAATGCCGGACGGCCGGGTGCGGGAATTTTCGGTGATCAGCGACGACCTCGGTCTGAACTGGCGCACCGAATATGATCTGTACTGGAAGAAGGTCGACTGAGACGAACCACCGTGCCGGAGTTTTCTTCGGGGATGGCGCTTCCGGCGGTCGACAGGCCGGTTTGCAGGATGGAATAGGGTATGGCGGATTCCAGCTACGAAGATGGCAACAGCGGCGGCAAAGGCGGCGACAAGGGCGACAACAAGGGCGGCCTTACCCGGAAGCAATTCCTGGGCAGCCTGGCCGCTGGCGGCGGCTTCGCGGCTCTGGGGGCGCGGGCCGCGGCGCAATCGGCCGTGGGCAGTCCCGACCGCAGCACGTTGCCGCCATTGCAGGCCGAAGGCGTTTTCGAGGACAATCCCGCCTATTATCCGCCGTCGCTTGGCGGTATGCGCGGCAGCCATCCGGGCAGTTATCCGGCTGGCCACGCCCTGCGCGACGGCGAGGACTGGGTTCGGCAGCCCCCGGTCGAGACCGGCGAGCACTATGATGTCGTTATTGTTGGCGCCGGCATCAGCGGCCTGTCGGCGGCGCATTATTACCGCCAGCGCAAAGCCGACGCCCGAATCCTCATCCTCGAGAACCATGACGATTTCGGCGGTCATGCCAAACGCAACGAGTTCCAGACCAGAGCCGGGCGAACGCTGCTGGGCTATGGCGGAACGCAGGCGCTCGAAGGCGTGCGAGGGTGGAGCGACATCGTCCATGGGCTGATGGCCGATATCGGCGTCGAGCCGAAGCGCTTCTTCGACTTTTACGATATGGGCTTCTTCGGCCGGCACGGTCTCTCGAACGCCATGTTCTTCGATCGCGAGACGTTCGGGCGCGATGCGCTGATCCTCGATCCGTCGACTCCGGTCGACAAGGGCTTGCCGCGCTTCGCGGTTCAGGATGTGGTGGCGTTTGCCGCCTTCATCCGGCAGGCGCCGATCGCCTCCGAGGCGCAGCGGGATCTGATCGCGTTGCAAACCCACTGGCCGGATCCGTTTCCCGGCCTTTCGATCGAGCAGAAGGTCGAGCGCATGCGCCGGGTGGCGTTTGCCGATTTCCTGCTGCGGACGCTTGGCACCCACCCGGATGTGGTGAAGCTGTTGCAGCAGCGCACCCACGGCGGCTTCGGCCGTGGCATCGATTCGGTGGACGCCCTCGTCGGTTCGAGATACGGCGCCCCCGGCCTGCTGAAGGGCATAGGGTTCCCGGATCGGAGCGCTGGCGGCGGCGACCCCTATATCTATCATTTCCCGGACGGCAACGCCTCGATCGCGCGTCTGCTGGTGCGAAAGCTGATCCCGGATGCCATGCCCGGCGGCACGATGGAGGATGTCGTCCTCGCCCGCGCCGATTATGCGGCCCTCGACCGCGCGGACCAGCCGGTGCGAATCCGCCTGAACAGCACGGTGGTTCGCGCCCGCAACCTTGACGGCGGCGGCGTGGAATTGCGGTATATGCGGGCGGGGAAATCCTGCCGGGTGACGGCGGGGCAGGCCATCCTGGCCTGTTGGCATTCGGTTATTCCCTATCTCTGCCCCGAGCTTCCGGACGACCAGAAAGAAGCGATGCACGCCAATGTGAAGGTGCCACTGATCTATGGCAGCGTCGCCTTGCGCGACTGGCGGGCGCTGCGGAACATCGGCGTCGGCTACACCTATGCCCCGAACGGATATTTCAGCGAAGTGACCATGGATTTTCCGGTCAGCATGGGCGGCTATCAATATACCCGGTCCCCGGATGAACCATGCGTCCTGCACCTGGTCCGCACGCCCTGCGCTCCGGGCCTGCCGGCCCGTGACCAGCATCGGGTCGGGCGCGCGGACATCTACGCCACCACTCTCGAGATGTTCGAGAACCGGGTATGCGATCAGCTTGGCCGCATGTATCGTGCCGGCGGTTTCGATCCGCTGCGCGACATCGAGGCAATCACCATCAACCGCTGGCCGCACGGCTATTGCTATTACAGTTCGGTTCTGGTGGACGGCGATGTTCCCGAGGAACGGTCGATCTACGCCCGCTCCCGCAAGCGGTTTGGCAACATCGCCATCGCCAACACCGACGCCGCCGGCGACGCCGAAACGCATCTGGCGATCGAACAGGCGCATCGGGCCGTCGGCGAACTGCTCGGGTAATAGCGCGGCCGCCTTCAGGCCCGGCCCGTTTCCGGGGGCGCAAGCGGAATGGCGGCGAAGGCGCGGGCAGGCAGCCTGCCGCATTTTCGTTGACAGGACAGGATCTGCTATTTATCGCCTCAGCAGTTAGGTCAATTGAACTATGTTGTGAAGATTTGACGGCGGGCATATCGGTTCGCGGCGGTGGTGGTGGTGGCGGCCTGACGGCCTGCCTGCGCCGTATGGCGCAGGCTTGCGCCTTATGGCCCAGGTCGTTCTTTCGAGCATGGGATGAATCGGTCGATCGACATGGAATCGACATGGAACTTGCCGCAGGGAAGCCGGCATCGTCGGTTCCTTGCGCGCCGGCGGCGCGCGGATGGTGTGCCCGTTCGCTCCGGCCTCGCTTGCCCGAGGACGGGTTGCGGGCGTGGCCGGACATGAGACCGGGCATGGGGCTGGACATGGCCTTGGCCGTGGCGGCGCGGGGCGTCCGACGCCAGGCGAAAGGTCTGGCTGGCGTGACGCAGCAGACAGGGCCAGCAGTGAAGAGCGCGGCAGGAAAAGAAGGGCGGTGATCCATGAGCGTTGATGCCGATGCCCGGCAAGCCGATTACCCGCCGGCGCGGGTTGGCTGGACCGCCGTCGCCACGCTCTTCCTGTTCACCGTGCTCTCGGTGCTGGACCGCAACCTGCTCACGCTGCTGGTCGGCCCGATCAAGGCGGATCTCGGCCTCTCGGATGTCCAGCTCAGCCTGCTCTACGGTCTTGCCTTCGCGATCTTCTACGCGGTGATGGGCCTGCCCTCGGGCTGGATGATCGACCGGTTTCAGCGGCGCGTCGTCATCTTCCTTGGCGTCGTCGTCTGGAGCATCGCCACGCTCGCCACCGGCTTCGCGCGCAGCTACAACGCGCTCTTCGCCGCGCGCGCCGTCGTCGGCGCCGGCGAAGCCGTTCTGGTTCCGGGTTCCCATTCCATTATCGGCGATCTGTTCCCACGGGAAAAAATGGCCATGCCGATGTCGGTCTCGGCGCTCGGCATCAAGGTCGGGCAAGGGCTGGCGCTGCTGATCGGCAGCGCGCTCACCCTGCTGTTCGTGCCCGACAAACCCTATATGCTGCCGCTGCTCGGCGAACTGATGGGCTGGCATCTCATCTTCATCGTCGTCGGCGGGCCGGGAATCCTGCTGGCGCTGCTGATCTTTCTTATCCCGGAACCAGAACGCCGCGCCGCGCGGCCGTCGGCGCGCATCGCGGCGAAGCCCGCCGGCTTCGTTGCCTATTTCCGCTTCATGCGGCGCCATCCGCGCTTTTATATCGGCCACCATCTGGGCATCCTGCTTTACGGCACCACGGCGCTTTCCGTCATCACCTGGGCGCCGGCCTATCTGGGCCGGGCCCATGGCTGGCAGGAACATCAGATCGGGCTGTGGCTCGGCAGCGCATTGCTGGTGGGCACCTGCGCCGGCATGCCGCTCCACGGCTATCTCGCGGACCGTTTCTTCCAGCGGGGCGTCACCGACATTCATCTGCGCTACACCGCGGTTTCCGCCCTGGCCGGCTGGCCACTGGGCGTGGCCGCCTTCTCGGTGGCCGACCCCTATCTGGCGGTCGCGCTCATCGGTCTCATGTTTTTCGTCATTTCCACCTATGGCGGGCTGTCCGTCGCGGCGGTGCAGGCCATCGTGCCGGGCGACATGCGCGGCAAGGCTTCCGCCATCATGCTGCTCATCATCGGCATGGGCGGCACCATTCTCGGCCCGCTCTGCGTCGCCCTGCTGACCGACCGCCTGTTCGGGGATCCGGCCAGAGTCGGCGATTCCATCCTGGTGTGCGTTGCCGTCGGCCTGCCGGCCACCGCGCTGGTGCTTTGGCGCGCGCTGGCGCCCAACCGCGCCCTCATCGCCGAAACGAGGGCGCTGGATGGCGCGCCGTCTTCGGCATGAGCACGGCGCGGCCCATATAGTAAATCTGACCTATCGTGTATTTTTCATATAAATCAAAAAAACATCTTGTTTTCAACAAATTAATTTTTATTGGATCTTTTCTAGGGAACATGCCCTAATTCATGCAATCGACGGCATGCCATGGTCTCCGGCCCTTTCCGGCGGCGGGATCCGATGGCCTGATCCTGGCAGCGAGGTGTGGGAACATTGAGTGACAAGCGGCAGGGGGGCGCAAGGGCCGGCGCTTCGAAACATCATTCCGCGGTGGACGGTCTTTCCCGGCTGAAGCGCAATCTGCCCGATGCCGTCGACGAACGGATCAAGCTGGTTGCCTGCTATCTCTTCGCCCTGCGCGGCATCGACGGCGTGGCGACACGGGATATCCTGCAATCCGCGAAGGTCAAAAACGCCGGGGCGATCAGCTATTATTTCGGCTCCAAGGAAAATCTGGTGCGGCAGATCCTGATCGAGGGGACGCGCCAGATCGACCGGCGGCGCGGCGAACTGCTGGACGCCCGCCTGGGCGAAGCCGAGCCGCTGACCATCCATGCCCTGGTGGATATCCTCGTGCACGCGATCACGGACCAGGCCGACATCGGCGACCGCCGCTTCATCTGCTTCACGCTGATGACCAGCATGTCGCACCGCGATCTTTATGTGACGACGATGTTTCGGGAGACGCCGATCCATTTCTCGCGCTGCATCGCGCATCTGAAGCAATTGATGCCGCCCATGCCGTCCGGCGCGCAATATCAGCGCCTGCTGTTCATGAAGAGCAATATGAGCATGGCCCTCGCCCGGCGGGAAAGCGCGCTGGCCAGCGCCGGCGAAGCGAATGCATGGGCATCCGACCATATGCTGCGCCACTATATCCACGCGGAAGCGACGATGCTTGGCGCGGCGTTCGACGGCTCGATGTGGCCGGATGGCGAACCGTGCCAGTTGCGGGGCGTGAATGCGGTAACGCACGACCCGTTCTAGCCGCCATCAGGGGTCCGTCGCCCCCGGCCGCGGGCCGCGGGCCGGGCGCCCCGGCCACCCGAACAGCCAACCCGAACAGCCAGCCGGACGGCGGGGCGATGGTGGAACCTGGAGCGAGGTCCGGCCCGGCGCGCTGCGTTCTGCGCGCCCGTTCCCTGGGCTTTCCAGAGCGCCGCTTTGCCGCTGCTTTGGCGTTGACAGGGGGCGATTCCCCAGGTATCACGAAATTAGTTAGATCATTTGACCTATGGCATCGTAAAGTTGAAATCGGACTGGCGCGCGCCTGCAATGTCTCGCGCAACGTCAAAGACAATCCGGGGCAATCCGGGAATCGATATGCCTTGGATCGAGCGGCGCGCTTCCGGGTGGGACGGTTAGTTCATTTGCTCAAAACGAAACTCCTGAGAGAGGAGTTTGAGGGAGGTTGCTATGCGTAGAGGTCGAATTTGCTGGCATGTGTCGACGGCCTTGGGCGCTGCCGGCCTGGGCGCTGCCGGCGCGCTGGTGGCGGCGCCGGTCGCCGCGCAGGAAGCGGGCGGTAGCGGCGGCGTCGGTATCTCCGGCGGTCTCGACGATATCGTGGTGACCGCGCAGCGGCGCGCGCAGAATCTTCAGGAAGTGCCGCTGTCGATCGTGGCGGTGCAGCCCGATACGCTGGCTCGTGCCGGCATGCCGACGCTGGAAGCGTTGAACAACCTCATTCCCAATGCCGTCATCGAGCATGTCGGCCTTTTTCCGGGCGTTGCCTCGCTGTCGATCCGCGGCGTCGGCGTCAGCGGCATTGAAAGCTTCTCGGATCCGCAGGTCGCCGTGTACATCAACGGCGTCTATCAGGCGCGGAACGTGAATGCGTTGAGCAGCACCGTCGATGTCGCGTCGGTCGAAGTGCTGCGCGGCCCGCAGGGAACGCTTTACGGCCGCAACGCTTTTTCCGGGGCCATTTCGCTTCGCACCAACCGGCCGGACATGTACGAAACCAACGGGTCGGCCGCCGCCACCCTTGCCAATTACGGCAAGGTGGACATCGACCTGGTGGGCAATGTGCCGATCGTGGAGGGCAAGGTCGCGGCGCGGCTGGCCATGCGTTCGCACAAGTTCGACGGCTTCTGGAAGAATCACGGCGTGCTCGGGCCGGGCCTCGTCGACCCGACGCTGGAAGGCAAGGTGATCGGCGCCGAGCGCAGCCTCTATGTGCGGCCGAGCATGCGCTTCACGCCGACCGAGAACTGGGACATCAATGTGATCGGCGAGATCATGCGCGAGCGCAGCGACGGCGCCGTCGCCGGCCAGATCGTGCTGCCCGGCAGCGCGCTGGCGGCGCTTGGCTATCCCGGTTTCAATCCGTTCGGCGACAAGAGCCTCGGCATCGCCGGAGACGGCAGCGACCCCTATCGCGCCGGCTACAGCCTGGGGGACCGTCCGGTCGACAACGACCAGTGGAACGTGACCACGGACGCGGCCTATACGACCGACGCCGGCACCATCCGCGCGCTGCTGAACTACAGCCGCGCCACATCGGAAATCTGGACCGACACCGATGGCGCCAACATCAACGCCTTTTCCACCGCGCGTTGGGAAACCTATCGCACATTTTCCGGGGAATTGCAGTTCGTGTCCGACTTCTCGGACAGGCTCGACGTCGTGGCCGGTCTCTTTTACCTTTGGGACCAGTATAATACCACGCAGATCAGCTTCTCGGACTTCAGCGCTCCGTTTATCGACGAATTCAGCATCGCCGATCCCGACCAGAATCCCGGCTATATCAACACCGAGGGCAAGCGCAAAACCTGGGCGGCCTACGCACAGATCGAATATAAATTAACGCCGGAACTTGGCCTGGTATTCGGCGGCCGCTACAGTTATGAAAAGAAATATGGCGTAAAAGGGCATAATTCCACCTTCAGTGCCACCGGCCTTTCGCGCAACATTGATTTCAGCAAGCATCTGTTCAGCCTGAACGACGCGATCATCTTTGGTCCGGTCAGCGAAGACTGGGACAGCTTTTCGCCGCGCCTGGGCGTGAACTACCGCGCCAGCGACGATGTGATGCTGTTCGGTTTCTGGCAGCGGGCGTTCAAGTCGGGCGGCTTCAACGCCAATTCGTCCGACCGGGCGGCGTTCGTCACCCCCTTCGGCCAGGAACGCGTGGACAATTTCGAAGTCGGCATCAAGAGCGACTGGTTCGATCGCAGGCTGCGCTTCAACGTCAATGCCTTCTACAGCAAATTCGACGGCCTGCAACGCAGCCTGGTCACGCCTACGCCCACGTCGCCCAACGGCGTCACCACCGTCACGCAGAATCTCGCGGACATGAAGAGCTATGGCATCGAGGCGGAGATTTCGGCGCGGCCGATGGACCGGCTTACCCTCTTCGCCAACATCGGCTGGAACAACGCCAGCTACACTTCCTATTGCGCCGATCTGGATGGCGCCGAACTGAGCCAGGTTCCGGCGAATGGCGGCGCCGTCTGCGGGCCGGTGACGACGGTGACGTCGGGCGGGGTGGATCGGTATCTGGTGCCGACGGACTTTTCCTATCTGCGGCCCATCCGCGCGCCTCGCTGGGACATCACCTGGGGGCTGGTCAAGGATGTCACCGTCGGCGCGGGCACGGTCTCGTTCAATGGCAGCATGAACTATCGCAGTTCGCTTTATACCCAGCTGCTCAACATGCCCTATTCCTATCGTCCGTCGATGGTGCTGCTGGACAGCAGCGTCAAATGGACGCCGGACAACGGCCATTATGAAGTGACGGTCTGGGGCAAGAATCTGGCCAACCGGATCGAGATTCTCAACTATCTGCCGGTGAGCACGCTGTTCGCGGATTACCACGCCACCAACCCGCGCACCTATGGGGTCACGCTGGGCATGAAATTCTAGGCGGGCAGACGGTTCCGGTTTGTGGCGCGCCCCTGGGGGCGTCACGATCGAAGCCGTCGCGGAGGCTTCCGCTTCGAGGGATGTTCCCGGCTGGCGCGTTCCGGGCTGGGCGATGTGAGGTTGTTTCGAGTGACGATGAAGGGCTATCAGGTGGCAATCGCCGGCATCGGGGAAACGCCGTTCGTGCGCTCTTCGCCGCAATCGACGCTGCGGATGTCGGTCGAAGCGTCGCGGCGGGCGATTGCCGATGCCGGCCTCGAGGCCGCGGCGATCGACGGCATCGTTTCCTGCGGCAGCGATGCGGTGGACGAACTGGCGTTCGCGCTCGGGATGGAGGAGCGCCCCTTCACGGCCGTCAGCGCGGTGGTGGCCGGTTCGGCGACCGTTGGCGGTGGAATCCAGCTCGCCCAGCTTGCGATCGCGGGCGGTCTCGCCCGGCATGTGCTGGTCTATTACGGCATCAAATGTTCCCGCCCCGGCGGCCCGCGCCAGACGCATCTTTCCGAGCCGCTCAAGGCCGATTTCGAAATGCCGGTCGGATTCTTCGGGCAGCCCGCCTATTTCGCCGTCATCGCCAACCGCTACCGCTACCAATATGGCCTGAGCGAGGAGGAACTGGCCGCCGTTTCCATCTCCGCGCGGGCCTGGGGGGCGTTGACGCCGGGGGCGCAGCGGCGCGAGGCGGCCGATCTGGCGGTCTACCGCCGCAGCCACATGGTGGCCGATCCGTTGCGCGCCGCGGACTGCTGCCTGATGACGGACGCCGCCGGCGCCTATGTCGTCACCAGCGCGGAGCGCGCCCGCGACCTGCCACGGGGCGCGGTGCTGGTCGCCGGCACCGGCATCGGCACCGGCCCGCTGCCGATGTCGAGCGTGTTCACCCAGAATCCAAGCCTGATGGACTTTCCCGGCCGCAGCTCCGCGCGCCTTGCCTATGAAATGGCCGGCCTTGCGCCCGCCGATGTGCGGGCGGCGCAGATCTACGACTGCTTCAGCATTTCCGCCATCGTGCAGGCCGAGATGCTCGGTCTGTGCGAGACCGGGGCGGGCGGCCGCTTCTTTGCCGCCGGCGAGACGGCGCCGGGCGGCCGCGTGCCGGTCAACACCAGCGGCGGCCATCTGGCCGGAGCCTATGTGCCGGGCATGAATCTGCTGATCGAAGGCGTGCGGCAGATCCGCGGGGATCGCGGCGCAGCACAGGTGCCCGACGCCAGGGTCTGCGCCGTCACCGGCCTTGGCAGCAACAGCCACGCCACCACCCTGCTGGCAAGGGATTTCTGAAGCGATGCGCCTTCCTGATTTTCCGCCGCCGCTGCTCACCCCCTTTGCCGGCATCTTCTACGACGGCGTCGCCCGGGGCGAGCTTCGCCTGCCGGTCTGCCCGGATTGCGGAACGGTCTACTGGTATCCGCCGGAAATCCTGCCATGCCACCCCGAGGCGACGCCGGCCTGGCGCGCGGCTTCCGCGCAAGGGCTGGTCTATTCGTTCACCCGGATCGAGCGCAGCCTGCTGCCCGAGGCCGATCCGGCGGCCGTTCCCTATACGCTGGTCATGGTGCACCCGGTCGACGCGCCGGCCGCGCGGGTGATCGGGGTGCTGACCGACGCCGACGACAGCCCGGTGCAATGCCAAGAGGTGGTCCGCTTCCAGCCCGTGCGCGTGAAGCAGCACTGGATTCCGGCCTTCGTGCGGGAAAAGGCGCAGGAAAAGGCGCAGGAAAAGGACGGGCCAACGCCGCACGAAGGCCGCGGGGCGGGAAGCTGATGGCCGGCCCGCTCGAACATCTGCGGGTGATCGAAGCGTCGCGCACCGCGTCGGGCGCCATCGCCGGGCTGCTGCTCGCCGATCACGGCGCCGAAGTCGTCAAGCTGGAGCCGGACGGCGGCGACTGGCTTGCCCACACGCCGGCGCGGCGCGGCTGGGACCGGGGCAAGCGCAGCGTCGAGCTGGACATCGAGCGCGACGCCGACCTGCCGCGAATCGGGGCGCTGCTCGATGGCGCCGACGTGCTGCTGCTGTCGATGACGCCGGAAGAGGCAAGGCGGCGGCGGCTGGACCGGGACAGCCTCGCCCAGCGCAATCCGGGCCTCGTCGTCTGTTATCTTACCGCCTACGGCGCCGACACGCCGTTCGCGGACCGGCCCTATGGCGAATCCCTCGCCGCCGCCCGGCTTGGCGCCATGATCGAGAAAGGCAATCCGCATCGCCCCGATTCGCCCTTCTATCTGGGGCACCCGGCGCTGCAATATGGCCAGGCGTTTCTTGCGGTCATCGACGTTCTGGCCGCGCTTCGCGCCCGCCAGGAGACGGGCGCCGGCCAGTCCGCCGAAGCCTCGCTGCTCGATTCCTTCCTCGCCCAGTCGCCCATGAACTGGTGGTGGCACGAGACGGGCCTGTCCTATATCGCCCGGCCGGACAAGCCTTCGACCACGGGCACTCCGTTCGGGCGCACCCGCCTTATCACCGGATTGTTCCAGTGCGGCGACGGCGAATATCTGCAAGTCCACAGCGGCGGACCGGGCGCCTTCAAGGCGCTGACCGACCTGCTTGGCTTCGGCGATCGAATCCGCGCCATCGAGGGCGCGGAAATGGCGGTGCCGCTCGACGACGACGAATATCGGGCGGTCCGGGTCGAGATTTACCACGCCTTCCGCCGCAAGGCGCGCGCGGAGTGGCTTTCGCTGTTCTACGCCAACGACATCGCCACGCTGCCCGTGCTGCAACCGGCCGAGGCGCTGCTCGACGAGCAGGTGGAGGCCATGGGGCAATGCATCACCCTTGCCGACGCGGAGCATGGCACGGTGCGGCAGGCCGGCCCGGCGATCCGCTTCCGCAACGCGGCGGCCGGCGTGCCTCGCCCGGCGCCCGCGGTCGGCGCCGACAACGATTCGTTCGGCGGCTGGCCGGGGGGCGCCCGCCGCGCCGGCAGCAACGGCGGCAACCGGCCGCTGGCGCACGCGCTGGACGGAATCCGCATCCTCGACCTCAGCTCCTTCTTCGCCTGCGGCTATGCCGGCCGGCTGATGTCCGATCTGGGGGCCGATGTCATCAAGGTCGAAACGCCGGGCGGCGACCAGATGCGCCCGCTCGCCGATCCGTTCGAGGCGTGCCAGCGCGGCAAGCGCGGCATCGTGCTCGACCTGAAGACGGCGCGCGGCCTGGAAATCTTCTATCGGCTGGTCGAAAGCGCCGACGTGGTGATGCACAACTGGCGGCCCGGCAAGGCGGAAAAGGCGGGCATCGGCCATGAAGCGCTGTCGGCGATCAACCGGCGCCTCGTCTATGCCTATCTGCCCGGCTATGGCGCCTCCGGTCCCAAGGCCAAGCTGAAAAGCTTCGCGCCGCTCATCAGCGGCTTTTGCGGCCTGTTGTACGAGGGGGCCGGGGAAGGGAACGCCCCGGTGCCGAGCGTGTTCGGCAACGAGGACTATAACAACGGCTTTCTGGGCGCCGCCGGCGTGCTGATGGCGCTTTACCGGCGGGGAATCACCGGGGAAGGCGATTATCTGCAATGCCCCCAGGTCCATTCCAGCCTGTTCACCACCTCGGAACATTCGCTGGCGGCGGACAACGGCATCCTCTGGGGCCTGCGGCTCGACGGCGAGCAGATGGGGTTCGGCGCCCTCGACCGGCTCTATCGAACGGCCGACGGCTGGATCAGCATCTGCTGCCCCGACGACGGGCGTTTCGCCCGGCTGGCGGCGGCCGTGGGCGATCCGGGGCTGACGACCGATCCGCGCTTCGCCAGCGCCGCGGCGCGCCGGCGGCACGATCGCGCCCTCGCCGACCGGCTGGCGCCGTTTTTCGCCGGGCTTGCCGCCAGCGATGCCTTTTCCCGGCTCGACGGCGCCGGCGCCCCGTGCGAAATTCCGGTCGACAAGCCCTGGCTGACCGAGTTCTTCCACGCCGACTGGGCGGAGAAAAGCGGGCGGGTGTTCGACGACCCGCAATCGATTCACGGCCATGTCCGGCAGATCGGCCTTCTCACCCATCTGTCCGGCACGCCCGGAAAGCGGCGCGGGCCGGCGCCCCGGCTGGGAGAGCATACGGCCGAGATCCTGGCCGAGCTTGGCTACGGCCCGCGCGCGATCGCGGATCTGGCCGCGGGCGGAGCAGTGAAACTGGCGGGCTGAAGCCCGGACGGCAGCGCCCGGTCCGGGCGTTGGAGGCAGGAGGAGCAGAGCGTGCAACAGGAGAAAGCGCCATTCTGTCGTTATGACCGGCTGTTCATCGGCGGCGAATGGGTGGCGCCGGCCGCCCCGGCGCTCGACCCGGTGATCGACCCGGCGACGGAGCAGCCGATCGGCCACGCGCCGGCCGGCGGCGTGGCCGACGCCGAGGCGGCGGTCGCGGCGGCACGCCATGCCTTCGACCATGGTCCCTGGCCGCGCTTCTCCACGGCGGAGCGGGCGACGCTGCTGGCGCCGTTCGTGCACTGGCTCGCCGAGCGGGAAGAGGAAATCCTCCACGTCATCGTCGGCGAAACCGGAGTCGCCCGTGCGCTTGCCAAGGCGGTGGCCTACGACACCGCCGTCGCGGTCGGGCGGGCGGTGCTCGACCTTGCCCGCACCGATCTCGACCGCACCCTGCCGCTCGAAACCGTGCCGCTTCCGGGCGGCGGCGCCAACGTCGGCGGCGGCGTGGTGCTGCGCGAGCCGGTCGGGGTCGTCTCGGTCATCACTCCCTATAATTTCCCGCTGCTGATGGGGCTGGTGAAAAGCATCCAGGCGCTGGTGATGGGCAATTGCGTCGTGCTGAAGCCCTCGCCCTTCACGCCGCTCGAAGCCTTTCTGCTGGCCGAGGCCGCCGCCGCCGCGCGCCTGCCTCCCGGGGTCTTCAACGTGGTGACCGGCGGCATCGAGGTCGGCAACAGCCTCACCGCTGATGCCGGGGTCGACATGGTCAGCTTCACCGGCTCCGACGCCGTCGGCGCGCGGATCCAGGCGCAGGCGGCGCCGACGCTGAAGCGCCTCGTGCTCGAACTGGGCGGCAAGTCGGCGATGATCGTCTGCCCGGACGCCGATCTCGATCTCGCGGCCACGGCGGGCCTTCGCAGCATGACCATGCACGCCGGGCAGGCCTGCGGCCTGACCACGCGGCACATCGTCCACCATGCGGTGAAGGCGGATTATCTGGAGCGGCTCGGCCGGCTGGCCGCCGCGGTCGTCATCGGACCGGGGAACCGGCCCGGAGTGGTCATGGGCCCGCTGATCCGCGCCAGCCAGCGCGACAAGGTGGAACGCTATGTGGAGATGGCGCGGCAGGACGGCGGCCGCCTGTTGTTCGGCGGCCGCCGGCCCGAGGCCCTGCCAAAGGGCTATTTCTACCAGCCGACGGCGTTCGACGGGCTTGGCAACGACAGCCGCATCGCCCGCGAGGAAATCTTCGGGCCGGTCGCCGTCGTCATCGGCGTCGACAGCGACGAGGAAGCCATCCGCATCGCCAACGACAGCGATTACGGCCTGAACGGCACGGTGTGGACGCGCGACATGGGCCGCGCCTTCCGCATCGCCCGCGCCGTCCGCTCGGGCGGCATCAGCATCAACGGCGGGCCGGGGAATTTCAGCGTCCACACCCCGTTCGGCGGCATCAAGCGATCCGGCTTCGGCCGGGAATACGGCCTCGATGGGCTGCACGAATATAGTTACGCCAAAGCCATCCGCTTCCGCACGGCATGAGCGGACGAGGAGACACCGGAGAGAGAGGCAAGACATGAAAGCTGGCATCACGCTTCTGGCGACGGCCGCCGCGCTGTTTTCGGCGGCGGCGCTTTACGCCGCCGGCGGTCAGGAAAACGGCGAGGAGAAAGACGGCAAGGCACTGAACGAGGCGTTCCTCGCCGCCGAGCGGGCGCGCGAGGCGATGCCGGGCGCGGCGATCTTCCGCGAGACCTGCCTCGGCTGCCACGACGGCTCCGTGCCCAAGGCGCCGCTGACGCGGATGCTGGGGGCCATGCTGCCCGAAACGATCGTCCAGTCGCTTAGAACCGGAGTCATGCGCGACATCGGGGAAACGCTCGGCGACCAGCAGCAGATCGCCGTCGCCGACTATCTCACGGCGCCGCGCAAATTCGGCGACGCCAAAACGAGCGCCCTCAAACAGTGCGACGCCGCCCACGCGCGCTTCGACCTCGACGACGGCAGCGAAGGCGCGATCTGGGGCCAGGAGCCGGGCAACAACCGCTTCATCCCGGCGGCGGCGGGCGGAATTTCGAAGCGGGACATCCCCAACCTCAGGCTCAAATGGGCCTTTTCCTTCCCCAACGCCAGCCGCGTGCGCTCGCAGCCGGCGCTGGTCGGCGGCGCGGCGATCATGGGCAGCCACGACGGCCGGGTCTATGCGCTGGATCGGCAAACCGGCTGCGTGCGCTGGACCTTCGCTGCGTCGGGCGAGGTGCAGACCGGCATTCTGGTGACGCCGTGGCAGAAGGGCGACCGCAACGCGCAGCCGATCGCCATCTTCGGCGACGGCATCGGCAAGGTCTATGCCGTGGATGCCCGCAACGGCGAACTGCTGTGGAGCGACCGGCCCGAAGAACATGGCTCGGCCAAGATCACGGCGGCGGCGGCCTATCACGACGGCCTGGTCTATGTTCCCGTTTCCAGCGGCGAGATCGCCGCCGCCGGCAACCCCGCCTATGGCTGCTGCACGTTTCGCGGGCAGGTCGTCGCCTATGATGCAAGGACCGGGCGCCAGCTGTGGAAGAGCTATGCGGTGGACACGCCCGTCTCCCAGGGCCGCAATTCCGCCGGAACGGAGATTTTCGGCCCGTCCGGCGCGCCGGTCTGGAATACGCCGACCGTCGATGCAAAGCGCGGCTCGCTCTATTTCGGCACCGGCGAGAATTATTCCGACCCCGTAACGGCGACCAGCGATGCCATCATCGCCGTCGACCTGAAGACGGGGAAGCGGAAATGGCATTTCCAGGGGCTGGAAGGCGATGTCTGGAACATGTCCTGCGGGACCAGCGCCAACGCCAATTGCCCGAAGAACCCCGGCCCGGATTTCGATTTCGCCGCGCCGCCCATGCTGGTGACGCTCGACGATGGCGGGCAGATCCTCGTTGCCGGCCAGAAATCCGGCTGGGTGTTCGGCATCGACCCGGACGACGGGCATCTGCGCTGGAAGCGGAAAGTGGGCCGCGGCGGTCTCCTCGGCGGCATCCACTTCAGCCTCGCGGCGGAAGGCGAGCTGGTGTATGTGCCGGTCGCGGACACCGATGTCGGGGTGGACTATCCCGGCGATCCGCGCCCCGGCATCTACGCGCTCAGCGCCCGCACCGGCGACTATCTGTGGCAGCATCCCATCGCCGACACCTGCGCCGGCAAGCCGCTTTGCCACCCCGGCACGTCCGGCTCGATCACCGCCGGGCCGGGCTATGTGCTCAACGGCTCGATGGAGGGGCTGCTGCGCGTGCACGACAGCGCGACGGGCGCGGTGCTCTGGCAATATGACACCACCCTTCCGGTGGTGACGGTGAACGGCGACACCACGACGGGCGGCGCCTTCGGCGGCGGCGCCGGCCCGGTCATGAAGGACGGGCTGCTGTTCGTTTCGTCGGGCTATGGCTATGCCGTGCAGGCGCCGGGCAATGCGCTGCTGGTGTTCGAAGTCGGTGGCGGGAACGCCGCGCAATGAAAATCGGCCTTCGCATTCCCTGCTATCGGCGCTGGTGCCGCGCCGCCGAGGTGCGGCGCATCGCCGAGACGGCCGAGGCGCTCGGCTATGATTCCCTCTGGGTGCAGGACCATCTGGTGGCGCCGATCGGCACCGCCGAGGAAACGGCCGTCGGCGGCACCAGCGATTTCCTGAAAGCCGAGGGGGGGATCGCCCGGCCGCCGGCGCCGCCCACCAGCCTGTTCGATTATTACGCCGGCGACGACTGGTGGCTCGACCCCTATCCGCTGTGGGCGTTTCTGGCCGGAATCACCAGCCGGGTCACTCTGGCCAGCGACATTCTGGTGCTTCCCTATCGCAATCCCATCGTGCAGGCGAAGATGATCGGCACCATCGACCAGCTGTCGAACGGGCGGCTGCTGATCGGCACCGGCACCGGCCATGTCGCCGCGGAATCGAAGGCGCTGGGGCTGGACTATGCCCAGCGCGGCCGCATGCACGACGAATATCTGCGCGCCATCCGCGCCATTCTTGGCTCGGCGGAAGCGTCGTTTGCAGGCGAGTTCGTGTCGTTCGGGCCGCTGCGGACGCTGATCCGGCCCGTGCAGTCGCCGGCGCCGCCTTTCTACACCGGCGGCAACGGGCCGCGCGCCATTCGCCGCGCCATCGAGCTGGGCGACGGCTGGCTGCCCAATGCGGCGGACGCGGAAGGGCTGGCGAAAGGCATTGCCCTCCTTGAAAAGACGGCGGCGGAGATGGGGCGCACGGAGCTGCCGCCGGTCGCCGTTTCCCTGCCCAATCGAATCCGGCTGGCAACGCCGGGGGCGCGCGCCGGCAGCAGGCCGCTGATGCGCGCCGACGAAGCGATCGCCGCGCTCAAAGCGTACGAAGCACTCGGGGTCGAGCATGTGTCGCTCGGCCTCCTGATGCCCAACGCAGACCTGTACATCGAACAGATCGAGCATTTCGCCCGGGATGTTCTGCCTGCCTTCCGTTGAACGATTTTTGGGAGAGACTGACATGATCGACGAACCGGATCGCCAATGGCTCGACGCGGCGCAGCCGCAACGCCGCGGATTCCTGGCGCTGGCGGCGGGCCTCATCGGCATGGGGGCGCTGTCCTCGGGCGGTGCCCGGGCGGCGACGGCCGAGGGAGACGCGGGAGACGAGGGGGGCCAGCGGGGCATCAGCGTGCGAAGGACACAGCAGGAACTGGTGGCGCGCATGGCCATTCTGGACGGATTGTCGCGCTATTGCCGGGCCATGGACCGCAGCGACCGGGCGTTGCAGGACACCATCTGGCACAGCGACGCGACCGCGCAATATCTCGACAATCCGCTCGGGCCTTATGCCGCGCCGCTCGACAGCGGCCAGCTGTTCGTCGATTCGAAGGCGCATACCCATCATCGCATCGTCAACGTCTATATCGAAGTGAACGGCGACCGCGCGGTCAGCGAGGGCTATGGCGATTCGGTGATCCGCGATCATCCGCTGGAAGACGGCACGGTGGTCGAAAGCATCTATCGCGGCCGCTACATCGACCGCTGGACCCTGAAGAACGGGCGCTGGGCGATCCAGCACCGCCGTTATGTCGGCGAGATTTTCGGCCAGATCCGCTACGACAGCAAGGATTGGCCGCCCTTCGCCAAACGGCCGGGCAAGCACGACCGCAGCGACGAATCCTATCAGTATTTCCGCTAGGGAAGCGCGCTGCGCCGGCGGCTGGCCGGACAGGCCCGGTTCGGGGCTGATTTGGGATGGGGCGGTCAGCCGTCGCGCGTGAAGATGAAGGCGGTTGCCTTGCTCAGCCCGTTGGAAATCGTCGCCAGCGCATGCTTGGCGCCGGCGATCTGGCGGCCTTCGGCGCGGTCGCTGACCTGCATCACGGCCTCGGCGAGCTGGGTCATGCCGTGCAGCCGGCCTTCGCCAAGGGCGCCGCCGCCGGTGTTGACGGGGAGGCGGCCGTCGAGCGCGCCGTGGCCGTCGCGGAGGAACGCCATGCCTTCGCCGGCTTCGCAGAAGCCCATGGCTTCGAGCCAGGTGACGACGAGCATGCTGAAGCCGTCGTAAAGCTGCGCGCAGTCGATGTCGGAGACGGCAAGCCCGCTCATCTCCCAGAGACGGCGCGCCACCTGCCGGCCGCCTTCCTGCATCTGTTCCAGCGCCATCGGCACGCCGGCGGTGCCATTGTGCGTCGAGGCGGCGAAGCCGGAGAGCAGGGCCGGTTTCCGCCTTAAATGCCGCGCCCGCTCCGTCGTCGTCAGCAGCAGCGCGCAGCTGCCATCGACGGGGAGATCGCAATCGAGGATGGAGACCGGATCGGCGATCATCCGGGCGCCGAGATAATCCGCCATCGTCATCGGCTTGCCGCGCCACCAGGCATTGGGGTTGCGCTGGGCGTTGGCGCGATTGTCGGTGATATAGCGGGCGAAATCGGCGCGATTGTAGCCGTAAAGCTCGAAATAGCGGCGCATCACCGTGGCGATCCAGGCCGGCGGCATGCTGAAGCCGTAGGGCGCGAGAAACTGATCCGCGCCGGCGGCGTGGCTGTGGTCGAAATTCACATAGCGTCCGTCCGGCACATGGAGGGCGCGATAGACGAGGACGTGGCGGCACAGCCCGGCCGCGATGGCCAGCGCGCCGTCGATCACGCTTTGCGTGACCATGGCGTTGGTGGTGCCGGTCCAGTGGATGCCGGGGGCGATGCCCAGAAGTTCGGCGAGATAATGGGGGGTGACGACATCGACGCCTTCGTCCACGCCCTTGCGGCCGCCATAGCGCGGCATGCTGGGCGAGGTGGCGATGCCGTCCACTTCGCGCAAGGCAAGCCCGGCGTCGTCGAGGGCGGCGCGGCAGGCCTCCACCGTCAGCGCGGCCAGGGTGCGGCCGCTCCGCCGCTCGATGCGGCTATAGCCGACTCCGGCGACGGCGATCCTGTTGCGGAACGGCCACATCATTGGTCTTCCACGGGCGTGAACTGGACGAGCACGGTGTCGTCGTCGACCGGCTCGAAGGAGGGGGCAAGCCGCAGGCCGAGGCGCAGATCCGCTTCTTTCACGCCGACGAGATTGGCGGCGATCAGAATGCCTTGCTGCGCCCTGGCCTCGACCACGCCGAGGATGAGCGGCAGCCGGTCGCGGAAGCCGGGGGCGGGGGCGTCCTGGAGCACGGCCCAGGAATAGAGCGTCAGTTCCCCCGGAATCGCGGCAAAGCCCAGATCGCCGCCGCCGCACGACCGGCAGGCGATCGCCGGCGGGTGCTGCCAGCGCTCGCAGCGGCGACAGCGCTGGATGCGCAGTTCGCCTTCCCTGGCGCCGTCCCAGAAGCCGGCGGTGATGGCGTCCGCCACGGGCAGTGGGCGTTCTGGGAGGGGGCGTTCCGGCAGGGGGCGGAGTGGTTTGTCGTCAGCCATGGCCGGACTGTTTATGCCCGGTGCGGTTGCCGTGGCAAGCGCGGGCCGGTGCGGTGGCGGCCCGGTCATTGCAGGTCGGCCGCGGCGGCGGCCCGCGCCTGTTGGCGGATATAATGGCGCAGGGCCTCGATTTCGGCGTCGGTCAGTTCCTCGAAGCTGGTCATGCCGGCCGAGCGCAGCGCGCCGTCGCGCAGCACGGCGATCATGGTCTGCCGATCGAGGGGAATCGGCGAGCGTCGCAGGTCGGGCGCCGCGCCGCTCGCCCGCAGGG
Source organism: uncultured Sandaracinobacter sp. (assembly GCA_964471485.1). Classification (GTDB taxonomy): domain Bacteria; phylum Pseudomonadota; class Alphaproteobacteria; order Sphingomonadales; family Sphingomonadaceae; genus Sandaracinobacteroides. Next base: position 20,208 of record CAYYGQ010000012.1, read on the forward strand.
CAGGCCCGTGGCAGATCATGCAACGGCTGCCGTAGAGCGATTGCCCGACGGCCGCCTTGCCGGCATCGACCCGGAAGCCGGGATCGTCGACCAGGGGCAATTGCGTCTGGCCGGCGGCGGGCAGGCTGGCCTTGCCGCCGAGCGCGAAGGTCAGCACCCGGCGGGGCTGCAAGCGATATTCCCAGTTGGGACCGCCGCCATAGGCCGATCCGCGCCAGCCGACGATCACCGTCACATATTGCTTGCCGCCGGCGCGATAGGTGATGGGTTGCGCCTGGATGCCGACCTTGGCGTCGAAGCGCCAGAGCCGGGTGCCATCGGTGGCGTCGTAGGCGTTCAGATAGCCGTCGACATCGCCTTCGAACACGAGATTGCCCGCGGTGGCGAGG
>CAYYGQ010000013.1:0-20524 GCA_964471485.1 uncultured Sandaracinobacter sp.
GCATTTCTTGCCACCGTCCGCTGCCAGGTCTCTGGATCCTCGGGGCGGAAGTCGGGGCCGAACTGGCCGGCGACGGCGCGCGCCGCTTCCTGTTCGTCGCTCGATAGCGGGTCACCCATGGCGAACAGGCCCGGCACGTCGGCCGAGGGGCCGCTGAATGTCAGGCTGTCGGACGGCAGCTTCGGCCCGTCGCCAAGCTTCAGGAAATCCGGCAGGTCGGGAAGATCGGGCAGCGCCGACGCATCGGGCATCCGCACTTCGGCGAACGCCATCATCCGCGTCACGTCCTCGCGCACATGGCGCAACATGCGGTCGAACAACTGGAAGGCTTCCGACTTGTATTCGTTGATCGGCTGCTTCTGCGCGTAGGCGCGAAGATGCACCGCCTGCCGAAGCGCGTCCAGCGTTGCCAGATGCTCTTTCCAGTAATGATCCAGGCTTTGCAGCAGGAAATTCTTTTCAACGCGACCCCAGCTTTCGGCCGGAACCGATGCTTTCTTCGCGGCGATCCGTTCTTCGTGCATGGTGTTCATGCGTTCGATGAACAGTTCCTGATCGACGGTATCTTCCTTTACCCAGTTTGCGACTGGGATTTGCAGGTTCAGGTTGTTGGCGGCCGCCTGTTCCAGCCCCGCCACGTCCCACTGTTCGGGATAGCTTCCGGCCGGCGCATATTGATAGACGATGGACGACACGGTGTCGCGGGCGAACTCGTCGATGATGTCGGAGACATCCGCCGAATCCATGATGTCGGCGCGCTGGTCGTAGACCACCTTGCGCTGGTCGTTCATCACATCGTCATATTCGAGCAACTGTTTGCGGATATCGTAGTTGCGCGCTTCCACCTTCTTCTGCGCCGTTTCGATGGCCTTCGATATCCACGGGTGGACGATGGCCTCGCCGTCCTGAAGGCCGGAATGCATCACCCGGGTCAGCATGTTCTGCTGGCCGAAGATCCGTAGCAGATCATCGTCGAGGCTGAGGTAGAAGCGGCTGAGGCCCGGATCGCCCTGCCGGCCGGAGCGGCCGCGCAACTGGTTGTCGATGCGGCGGCTTTCGTGGCGCTCGGTGCCAAGCACGAACAGGCCGCCGACTTCGCGCACCCGCTCCCGCTCGGCGTGCACTTCGTCCTTGATGCGGGCGATGGCCGCCTCGCGCTCGGCGCCTTCCGGAAGGCCGGCCAGTTCGGTTTCGATTCGCGCTTCGATGTTGCCGCCAAGCTGGATGTCGGTGCCGCGACCGGCCATGTTGGTGGCGATGGTGACGGCGCCAAGCCGCCCGGCCTGCGCGACGATGGCCGCTTCCTGCTCGTGGTGGCGGGCGTTCAGCACCGAGTGGGCAACGCCGGCGTCGGTGAGGAAGCGCGACAGCGTTTCCGATTTCTCGATGGACACGGTGCCCACCAGCACCGGCTGGCCGGTCTTGGATTTTTCGTGGATGGCCTTGACGATGGCCTGGAACTTGTCGGCCTCGTTCTTGTAGAATTCGTCCTGGTCGTCCTGGCGCTTCACCGGCAGATTGGTGGGGATTTCCGCCACGTTCAGCTTGTAGATGTCGAAGAATTCCGGCGCTTCGGTTGCCGCCGTCCCGGTCATCCCCGACAGTTTCGGATACATGCGGAAATAATTCTGGAAGGTGATGGACGCCAGCGTCTGGTTCTCGGGCTTGATGTCGACGCCTTCCTTGGCTTCCACCGCCTGGTGCAGGCCGTCCGACCAGCGCCTGCCCTCCATCATGCGGCCGGTGAATTCGTCGATGATCATCACCTGGCCGTCGCGGACGATATAATCGGTGTCGAGCCGGAACATGTGCACGGCGCGCAGCGACTGGTTCAGGTGGTGCACCACCTGGGTATTCTCGAAATCATAGAGATTGTCGCCGTGCAGCAGCCCGGCTTCTTCCAGCGCCCGCTCGGCGAATTCGGTGCCTTCCTCGGTCAGCATGATGGACTTCTGCTTCTCGTCCTTCTCGAAATGCTCGGGACGGAAGGTTTTGACGATGGCGTCGACGGCGCGGTACAGTTCGCTCTTGTCGTCGGTCGGCCCGGAAATAATGAGCGGGGTGCGGGCCTCGTCGATGAGGATCGAGTCCACTTCGTCGACGATGGCGTGGTGGAACGGCCGCTGCACCATCTGCGCGCGTTCGTATTTCATGTTGTCGCGCAGATAGTCGAAGCCGAATTCGTTGTTGGTGCCATAGGTGATGTCGGCGGCATAGGCGGCGCGGCGCTCGGCGTCGAGGATGTTGGGCACGATGACGCCGACGCTAAGCCCCAGCCAGCGGTAGATCTGCCCCATCCATTCGGCGTCGCGTTTCGCCAGATAGTCGTTCACCGTCACCACATGGACGCCCTTCCCTTCAAGGGCGCTCAGATAGGTGGCCAGCGTCGCCACCAGCGTTTTTCCTTCGCCGGTGCGCATTTCGGCGATTTCGCCGCGATGGAGGACGATGCCGCCGATCATCTGCACATCGAAGTGGCGCATCCCCATCACCCGCTTCGCCGCCTCGCGCACCACGGCGAAGGCGTCGGGGAGGATGTCGTCCAGCGTCTCGCCGGCGGCGAGACGGCCGCGCAGCACCTCGGTCTGCGCTTGCAGCGTCGCGTCGTCCATCGCCTGATATTGCGGTTCGAGCGAATCGATCCGCCGCACGATCGGCTGCAAGGATTTGATGTAGCGTTCGTTCGACGAGCCGAAAATGGCCTTTGCGACCTTGTTCAAACCAAGCATGGACAGCCTTCAAACAGCGGTGGCCGGCAAGCGGGACGCAGCCGGCGGGACGGAAGGTCAGATAGGTAGCGCGCGGGGGCGCGTCAATCGCGCCGCCGCGCGCCGCCCTGGATCGGGGCGCGGATCGGCCATGGATCAGACTGTGGATCGGGCCATGGATCGGCAAGCCTCTTTTCCGCGCCGGGCGGCGCGGCTAAGCGGGAACCATCATGAACATATCCCCGCTCGCCCGTCCGTTCCCCGAACTGCCCGAAATCGAAGGCGTGCGCCGCGGCGTCGCCACGGCCGGCTACAAGCCGTGGGCGCGGGCCGATGTGACCCTTCTTGCCTTCGACGAGGGCACGACGGTCGCCGGGGTGACGACGCAATCGAAATGCCCGTCGCCGGAAGTGGACCTCTGCCGCCGCCATCTTCCCCATGGCCGGGCGCGGGCGCTGGTGGTGAACGCCGGCAACTCGAACGCCTTCACGGGCTTGCGCGGCGCCGAGGCGACGGCGGCCCAGGTCAGGGAAGCGGCCCGCCTTCTGGGCTGCGAGCCGCGGGAGGTGTTCGCCGCCTCCACCGGCGTCATCGGCGTGCCGCTGCCGGCGGAAAAGGCGACGGCGGGCGTTGCCGCCGCCCACCGGGCGCTCGGGCGGGCGTCCTGGCTGGAGGCGACCAACGCCATCGGCACCACCGACACCTTCCCGAAGGCGGCGATGCGCGAAGCGACCATCCACGGCACCAAAGTGAAGCTGGTCGGCTTTATCAAAGGCTCGGGCATGATCGCCCCCGACATGGCCACCATGCTGGGCTTTCTGGTGACCGACGCCGGCATTCCGGCGGCGCTGCTGCAACAATTGCTGGCCGCCGCCAACGGCAAAAGCTTTTCCTGCATCACCGTCGACAGCGACACCTCGACCTCGGACACCCTGCTGGCGTTCGCCACGGGAAAGGCCGGGAACCGGCCGCCCGAAACCCTAACCGATGCCGCCGACTTCGCCGCCGCGCTCGGCAGCCTCTGCCTGGAACTGGCGCAACTGGTGGTGCGCGACGGCGAAGGGGCCAGCCGCTTCATCGCCATCACCGTCTCGGGGGCGGTGTCGGACGACAGCGCGCACCGCATCGCCATGTCGGTCGCCAATTCGCCGCTGGTGAAAACGGCGGTCGCCGGCGGCGACGCCAACTGGGGCCGGGTGGTGGCCGCCGTCGGCAAGGCCGGCGAGCCGGCCGATCGCGACCGGCTGTCGATCCGCTTCGGCGGCATCGAGGTGGCGGCGAACGGCATGGTGGTCGAAGGCTATGACGAAGCCCCCGTCGCCGCCCATCTTGCCGGGCAGGATGTGGCGATCGGTGTCGATCTCGGCCTTGGTGAGGGGCGGGCGCAGGTGTGGACCTGCGACCTGACGCACGGCTATATTTCGATCAACGCCGATTATCGTTCCTGAATTATCGTTCCTGAAACGGGCTACAGCCCGACGGCCCTGAAACGGGCTACAGCCCGGCGGCTGCAAGCCCGGCCTTCGCCACCTCCATGTCCTGGCTGTAGTGGCCGCCCGAGACGCCGATGCCGCCGACCAGCTTTCCGTCCACCTTCACCGGATAGCCGCCGCCGAAGACGACGAGGCGCGGCGTGTGGACGATGCCGTGCAGCAGCGGCGGATCGTTCTTGATGAAGTCGTACCATTCGTGGGTGGCCATCGAAAACGACACGGCGGTATAGGCCTTGTCCTGGGCGATGCCGACGGAAAGCAGTTGCGCGCCGTCCATGCGCAGGAACTGCACCAATGTGCCCGAAGGGTCGGTGACGGCGATGCACATGGGAACGCCGATCTCCCGCGCTTTCGCAACCGCTCCCTCCACCAGTTTCGCCGCCAGTTCGTTGGCGATCGTCGGCACGTCGAACGTCTGCGCCATGCGCTGCACTCCTCCTTTTCTTGCCTCGGTGCGGCGGATGTTCCGCGCCCGAAGGCGGGAAGTCAACCGGCGCCGGCGACGGCCGCTCCCCTCAGATGGCGCCTTCGATCCAGCCTTTCAGCGCCGATTTCGGCGCCGCGCCCAGCCTTTCGGCCACTTTCTCGCCGTCCTTGAACAACAGCATGGTGGGGATGGAGCGGACGTGGAACTTCGACGCCCATTCGGGGTCCTCGTCGATGTTCACCTTCGCCACCTTCACCTTGCCGGAAAGTTCGGCGGCGATTTCATCGAGCGCCGGGGCGATCATGCGGCACGGCCCGCACCATTCCGCCCAGAAATCGACCACGACCGGCAGGTCGCTTTCCAGAACATCGGTTGCAAACGAAGCGTCGGTCACCTTCACGGTCGCCATGGCATTTCTCCTCGGCCGCCTTTTGAAACAGCCGTGCGCCTCATGCAAGCGGCAGCAGCCCCGCCATGTCGTCGCGGCCGAGCGGCAGCAGCTTCGGCCCTCTGGTATAAAGCAGCGCCGCTTCGATGCGCCGCCCCGGAAAGGCGCGCCGCAGCACTTCCGCGTACGCCGCCATCTGCCGCCGGTGCGGCAAGGGCACGGCGGCGCCGTTGTCCGGCACGAAGCGCCCGGTCTTGAAATCGACCACCAGCACGCGGTCGTCCTCTACCAGCAGCCGGTCGACGACGCCCACCACCGCCGCATCGCCGACGAGGCCGGCAATCGGCGCCTCGGCCAGCGAATCCGGCCCGAACAGGGCGGCGTTGGCCGGATCCTCGATCACCGCCAGCACTTCGGCGAGCATGGCCCCGGCCTCGGCGCCGGCGCCCTGCCGGGCAAGCCAGGCCAGGCCCGCCGGCCGCCGCTCGGCGGGGGCAAGCGCCGGCAGCCGCTCGAACAGGCGGTGGATCTGCTCGCCGCGAAGCCCGGCGGCGCGAAGGGCCTCGGCCGCCGGGCCTTCCGGGGGCTGCTCGGCCGTTGCCGATGGAGTAAGCGGCCGCGCCGGCCGGCCGGGCGGCGGCGCCGGCGTAACGTGGATCGCGGCGAACTGTTCGTGGCGGGCGGCATCGGGCCTCAGGGGCGGCTCTTCTTCCGGCCGGGTCCAGAGACCGGCCCGGACCCGCAACACGCCGTCGCCCCAGATAGCGCTTGCCCGCTGTTCCACCCCGGCCATCGCCGCCATCACCTCGGCAAGCAACTGGTGCCAGCTTTCGCCGCCGCCTTCGCGCGGGGTGGCGCGGGCGCCTCCGATGAACAGATGGTCGGCGGCCCGTGTCAGCCCCACATAGAGCAGGCGCAGTTCCTCTTGCGCCGCGACCGCCTCCGCCGCCTCGTGCAGGGCGGCGATCCGTTCCGGCCAGCCGCCCGCGCCTTTCGGCAGGTGGAACAGCGGCAGCGGCCCCGCGCCCGGCAGATCGGCCAGCACATAGCCGTCGGCGCGCGCCTTGCGCCTGGTCGCCGCGTCCGCCAGCACCACCACCGGCGCCTCCAGGCCTTTCGAGCCGTGGATGGTCATCAGCCGCACTTCGTCGGGGGCGCTGTCGGCTTCGCGCTTCAGTTCCACTCCGGTGGTCTCGATCCAGGAAAGGAAGCCGGCGAGGGCGGGCGGGGGCTGCTGCTCGAACAACAGCGCCTGTTGCAGCAGCTCGTCGATCGGATCATTGGCCTCGGCGCCAAGCCGCGCCACCAGCCGCCGCCGGCCTTCGAGCGGTCCCGACAGGATGCGGTCGAGAAAGCCATAGGGACCGTCGCGGTCGGCAAGGTTCAGCACCTGCCGCAGAAACCGCCTCGCCTGGTGCGCCCTGGTGCCGTCCGCGGCGCGGCCAAGGGCCGCCCAAAGGCCGTCCGCCCCCCCCAGCAGGCGGATTTCCCGGATTTCCTCGTGGTCGAAGCCCAGCAACGGCGACGCCAGCAGCGCCGCCAGATTGAGGTCGTCGCCGGGCTGCACGGCAAAGCGCACCAGCGCCAGCAGGTCGAGCGCCGCCAGCGGCTCGGTCAGCAGCAGCTTGTCGACCCCGGCGACCGGCACCCGCGCGGCGTGAAGCGCATGGACGGCCGCCGCCATCAACTGGCCGCGCTTTCGCACCAGCACCAGAATGTCGCCGGGGCGGGCGAAGCGGCCGCGCGCCGCCAGCCACAGGCGTTCGGGGTCGCCGGGGCGAAGCCAGGCGGCGATCTGCGCCGCCAGCCGCTTCGCCATTTCCCGCGCCGCCGCGTCCGCCCCGGTCCCCCCGGTTTCGTCGTCGTCGTCGGCAAGCTCGACCGTGGGCCACAGCACCACTTCGCCGGCGGCGTCCTTGCGGTTGGGCTGGTGCGGCGGCGGCGCCCCGGCCATGCCGAGCGCCGCGCCGCCGACCCGTTCCAGAAAGGCGTTCACCACCGCCAGCACCGCCGGGCCGGAGCGGAAGCTCAAGGCCAGATCGACATCGTGGAGCGGGTGGCCGGAGGCCAGGGCCGCCGGCCGCAGCCGGCCGCGCCAGGCTTCGAACACATCGGGGTCGGTGCCCTGGAAACCGTAGATCGACTGTTTGTGGTCGCCGACGACGAACAGGCGCCGGCCGCGCTCGTCGACGCCGGCGAAAAATTCCTCGACCAGCTTGCCGATGATCCGCCACTGCCGGTTGCTGGTGTCCTGCGCCTCGTCGACCAGCACATGGTCGAAGCGGGAATCGATCTTCCAGCCGACATAGTTCACCATGCCGGGCGGTCCCAGCAGTTGGGCGGTGCGCTCGATCATGTCGTCGAAATCAATCGCCACCATGGCGCGTTTCAGCCGCTCGCAGGCGGCGGCGAAGCGGTGCCCGGCGCGCAGCGCCGGAACGGCGAGCGCCGCCGTCCGCGCCCGGTTTTCGCGGTCGGCCCACCCGGAGAGGAGCGCGCCCTGCGCCTCGGCAAGCTCGGCCAGGCCCGGCAGCCTGGCCCTGGCGAGATGGGCGTTCACCGTGCCGGCCTTCGTCAGCACGGCGCCGCGCAGCAGCTCGAAGCCGGCGACGCGCCCGTCGTCGTCGAGCGCCAGCCACTGGCGGACGGCGGCGGCCGCCTCGGTGCCGGTTTTCGTGCCCCAGCGTTCGAGGAGGGCGGCGAGGTCGAGCCAGGGCGCCGCATCGAGCCGGTCGGCGGCCAGCGCCTGCCGCAGCCCGTCGCCGGGCTGCTCACCGTCGTCTAGGTCGAGCCAGTGGAAGACGGCGGCCGCCAGCCCGTCGGCATCGTGGAATTGCAGCAGCGCGCCGGCATGGCCGAGCATCCGCCCCAGCATCTGGTGCAGCCCGCCTTCGCCCTTCAGCACCGCCAGCGCCGCCAGATCGTCGAGGAAGCGCCCGTCGCCCGAGGCGCGCGCCGCGTCGATGCATTCGGCCAGCGCCCGCCGCTGCAATTCCCTGGCGTCGCGCTCGTCCAAGGCGACGAAGCCGGGGGGGAGGCCGGCCTCCAGCGGGAAGGCGGCCAGCAGCCCCTGCGCGAAGGCGTGCAGCGTCTGCACATGGAGGCCCCCCGGCACGTCGAGGGCGTGGGCGAACAGGCTTCTCGCCCGCTGCCGCCGCTGCTCCGTCGGTTCGAGGCCGAGCGCCCGCAGTTCGGCGGCAAGCCGGTCGTCTTCGGCCGTGGCCCAGCGGCCGAGGGCGCGGACGACGCGGTTCTGCATTTCCGCCGCCGCCGCCCGGGTGAAGGTAAGCGCCAGGATGCGTTCCGGGGGGCTTCCCGCCAGCAGCAGCCGCAGGATGCGGTCGGTCAGCACATGGGTCTTGCCGGTGCCGGCCGAGGCCGCCACCCATACATGGAGCGACGGGTCGGCGGCGAGCCGCTGCGCTTCGGTGCGGTTCAGCGGTTCAGCCATTCCGCCACCCTTGCCAGATGATCGTAATCGCGAAAGCGCCGGCCGTAGACCATGTTGAGCTTGGCTTCGAAGGGCCGGTCGCCGCGAAGGAAGCGGCCGGCGAGTTCAAGAAAATCCGCGCGCGCCGCCTCGATGTGGGCGGCCGTGTCCGCCTCGGTCGCCCGGGCGCCGAGGGCGCGCTGGATCTTCCCCGGCGCGACGCCGCCGGAAAGCCCCCAATAGCAAAGCTCGGCCACCCGCGCGTCGCCGAAATCACCGAAGCATCCGGCGTGGGTCAGCAGCGCCAGCAGCGCCAGTTGCGTCTGGTAGAGGGATTCGACATCGCCGACTTTCGGCACCGCCCCGGTCTTGTAGTCGACGACGCGAAGCCGCGGCCCCGACCGGTCCAGCCGGTCGATGCGGCCGATCAGCGTCACGCCGCCGAGGTCCATCTTCGCCTGCCGTTCGAAGGCGACGGGCTGCCATTCCCGATCGGCGGCGATGGCGGCCACCGCCCATTCCACCATGCGTTCCACCCGAGGGCGCCACAGCGCCGCAAGCTCGGGGCGGTCGCCGAGGTCGCGCAGTTCGCGGTCGATCAGTTGCCGTGGCCGCGGCGGCGGCGGCAGCCCCTCGGCCAGCAGTTTTTCCAGAATCGAATGCACCGCCTGGCCGCGCTCGCCGGCGGTCGGCTCGGCGTCGTGCGCTTCCAGCGGCGCCAGGCGCAGGATTCGCTTCGCGTAAAAGGAAAAGGGATCGGCCTTCAGCATGGCGACATCGGTGACGCTGATTTTCTTCGGCCGCGCGGCGACGGGCGGCGCCGGCGCCGGCCGCGCCGGGGGCGGGGTCGAATCCGGCCGGTCGAGGGCGCGGGCGGCGGCCAGCAGCGCCGCCGACGCCGGCAACAGGTCGCCCGAATCGGCGAGGCCGCCGGCGGCCGCCGCCAGCCGCTGCCAGAAGCGCGAGGGGATGGAGGGGGCGCTGCCGGCCCGCGACGAACGGGTCAGCAGCGCCTCGCGCCCGCCCAGCGCCGCGACGAAATCCTGCGCCTGAAGGCCGGTGCGCCGCGCCAGGCCCGGCAGGCCGAGCGCCCGGCGGATCGCCGGCGCCAGGAACGGATCGGGGGCGGGCATGGCCGGCCACACGCCTTCGTTGAGACCGCCGAGGATCATCAGATCGGCCGTCTGCAACCGCGCTTCCAGCGGCCCCCAGATGTGCAGTTGCGGATGCAGGCTCCAGCGAGGACGGACGGTTTCCTCGCGCAGCAGCCCGGCGACGAAGGGGGCGGCGTCGCCCGCCGTCACCGGCAGGCGGGCAAGGTCGGCGCGGCTTTCCTCGATGCTGTCGAAGAAGCGGGCCAGCGCCCGCCCGGAATCGCCGGCCCAGAGCTGGCCGCCGACGAGCGCTTCCGCCACCCGGCGCAGCGAATCGAGCAGATGCTCCGCGGTCTGGGGCAGGGGGTCGAGCGCGGCGAACAGCGGCGTCGCCTGTTCCGCCCACCAGTCGCGAAGTTCGGCGGGCACTTCTGCCCGGTGCAGCCGCCGCGCCACGCCGGCAAGGCCGGGGCCGGGGCGGATGCCGCGCAGCGCGTGCAGGTCGAGCGCCCGCACCCGGGCGAGCCAGGGCAGGCGCCCCTCGCCGGCCAGCGCCAGCGGATGTTGCAGCAGCGCAAGAAGCGCGACCGGCGCGAAACGCTCGCCGGCGGCGGTGGCCAGCGCCACCAGCAGGCTGCCGGGCGCGGTGGCGTCGAGCGGCGTGCCGGCGCTGTCGTCGATCTCGATGGCAAAGCGCGAAAGCTGCACGGCGACGCGGCGGGCAAGGGCGCGGTCCGGGGTGACGAGGGCGGCGGTCAGGCCGGGCCGTTCCACCACCTGCCGCATGGCGAGGGCGATCAGCAGCGCTTCCTCGGCCGGGTTCGCCGCTTCGATCATCCTCAGGCCGGACGTGGAGTCCCCGGACGGGGTGGTGGGGCGCAGGTCGAAGCCCGCCGGCCGCATGCTCCGGGAGATCAGCGCGCTTCGCGCCTCGTGGCCGCCGGCGCGGGCGGACCGGTGCGGCCAGGGAAGCGCCTCGCCGGCGGCAAGGCCCGCCGCCCGCAGCAGGGCGTGCATGCCGAACTGCGGATGGGTTTCGAGCGCGCGCCCCTCGGCGTCGGGCGCCAGCAGGGCGGCGGCCTCTTCCGGCATGGCGAGGTCCAGCCCCGGCAGCAGCAGCCGCCCTTGCGGCAGCCGCGCCACCTGGTGCGCCAGCCGGGCGACCGCCGGCGGCGCCGCCGCGAATCCGGCCATCAGCACCGGATGCGCCGGCGGCGAATGCCGCCAGCGCGCCGCCAGCGCTTCGAATTGCAGGTTGCGCCGGTGCGTCGCGTCCATCAGGCCGCGCGCTTCCAGCAGGGCGGGCCACTGCCGTTGCATCAGCGCCAGAATCTCGGCGTTCTTGCGCCAATGCTGCTGCAAGTCGCCGTCGGGCACCGCGTCGGCAAGGTCGGCCGCGCTTTTCCCCTCGATCTCCAGCGTGTCGAGCGCGTCGCCGAGGCGCTGCCCGAGCGCCAGCGCCTCGGCGGCGTTCCGCCCGCCGGCGGCGAGCAGGCGGGCCAGCGCCAGCCGCTTGCCGCGCGGCGCCAGCGCCGGCCGCAGTTCGGCCTCGCCCGAAAGCGTGCCGAACAGCGGCCCGCCGTCGAGCGAGCCGCCGTCCATCGAATCGAGATCGCCGGCCGCCACCATGCGCGGCAGCAGCAGGGCGCGGCCCTCGCTTTCGCGCAGGAAGGCGTCGAGGATGGCGCGGATCGAGCGCCTGGTCGGCAGCAGCAGCAGCACGCGGGAAAGCGCCAGCGGCTGGGGATATTCCGCCAGCAGGCCGGCCGCGAGGTCGTCGGCGAACGGCCGCCACGGAGCAATGGTGAACAGCCTTGCCCGCTCAGCGCCGGCCAAGGATGCGCTCCGCTTGCCGGACGGCGGCGGCGGTGCCGACATCGAACCACTGGCCGTCGTAAAGGGCGCCGTGAAGCCGGCCCGCGGCCGCCGCCCGGTCCCACAGCCGGTTCATCGAGAAGGGTTCCGCCTTCACCCCGTCGAACAGACGCTTCGACAGCATTTGCAGGCCGGTATAGACATGGGCGGCCTCGCCCTGTTGCGGCCGGCGGCGGAGTTCGCCCGAAGGCAAACGGTCGAAGTCGCCCCGGCCCTGGTGGCAATGCGCCTGTTCTCTCGGCACCAGCAGCAGCAGGGCGTCCATGCGGGCGTCGTCCCAGGCTGCGGCGAGGCGCGCCGCCGCCGGCCGGTTTCCAGCCCAGAGATTGTCGGCGTTGAGGGCAAGAAAGGGGTCGCTTCGCAGCAGCGGCAGCGCCTGCGCGATGCCGCCGCCGGTTTCCAGCAGCAGGCCGCGTTCGTCGGAAAAGGCGATGTCCAGCTTCGGCGGATGGGCGGCGACGTGCCGTTCCACCTGATCGGCCAGATAATGAAGGTTGATGACGGCGCGGCCGACCCCTTCGCCGGCCAGCAGATCGAGCGCGCGATCGAGCAGCGTTTTGCCGGCGACGGCGACCAGCGGCTTCGGCCGGGTTTCTGTCAGCGGCAACATGCGGCGGCCAAGCCCGGCCGCCAGCACCATGGCGTCCGCCGGCACCTTCATTCCCGGCACCAGCCGGCGCGGACATGGTCGGGCACATGCCGGTCGAACCATCGCCGCACCGGATGAAGCGCCGGGTGGCGGAAATTACGCATGAGATAGGCCCAGACGCGCGGCAGCCGTTCGACATAGCCGCTGCGGCCGTCGCGGTCGCGCAAGCGCGTGAAAATGCCGAGGATCTTGACGTTGCGCTGCGCCCCCAGCACTTCGTAAGCGGCGCGGAAGCGCGCTTCGTCGGCGACATGCGCGGCGGCGGCATAGGCGCCGAGCATCCGTTCTTCGAGGCGCGGCGACACGTCGCGGCGGGCATCCTGAAGCAGCGACACCAGATCATAGGCCGGATGGCCGGCAAGGGCGTCCTGGAAATCAAGGAGGCCAAGCCCCTTCACCCCCGGCCGGTCGAGCAGCAGCAGATTGTCGGCGTGATAGTCGCGAAGGACGACGACCGGCGCCGCCGCCGTTTCCGCCAGCACGTCGCCCCACACCTCGTCCCAGGCCCGCGCATAGGCGGAAGGGTCGGTCTCGATTCCGGCGGCGCGCAGATACCAGTCGGGGAACAGTTGCACTTCGCGCAGCAGCGCCGCCCGGTCGTAGGGCGAAAGATCAGCGGGCGGCGCCACATGGCGCAGTTCCGCCAGCAGCTGCACGGCCGCGCCATAGACCTCGTCTTCGAGCGCCGGTTCGTTGCCGAGCACCGCGCCCACCAGCCGGTCGCCGAAATCCTCCAGCAGCAGAAAGCCTTGCGCCGTATCGGCCGCCAGCAGGCGCGGCGCCGAAAAGCCATGTTCCAGCAACAGATTGGCGATGGCGAGGAACGGCCGCACATCCTCGTGCGCCGGCGGCGCATCCATGAGGACGGCGCTGCGGCCGCGATCGTGGACGCGGAAATAGCGGCGGAAACTGGCGTCGCCGGCCAGCGGCTTCACCTCTGCCTCTCCCCAGCAGGCCTGTTCCAGAAACTGGCGATGGCCGTCGCGGGCGATCATTCCGGGTGGGGCGGCCATCGGCCTTTCCAAGACGGGCCGGCCCGCCAAGTCAAGTGGCGCGTCGGGGCGCCGGCGCCTTCGAGGCGCAGCCACAGGCAGTCGGGCCAGAGGGAATCGCCAAGCCGCTCCGGCCATTCGAGGAGGAGGGCGCCCGTTTCCAGCCAGTCGTCGAGCGCAAGCGCTTCCGCCTCGGCGGCGTCCTCCAGCCGGTAGAGGTCGACATGAAGCAGCGGCGGGGCGAGCTGGTCGTAGCTTTGCGCCAGCGTGAAGGTCGGGCTTGGCACGTCGCCATCATGGCCGAGCGCCCGGAGGATGGCGCGCGCCAGCGTGGTCTTGCCGGCGCCGAGCGCGCCCGAAAGCGCCACGACATCGCCGGGGCGAAGCAGCGGGGCGAGTTGCCGCCCCAGCGCCCGAAGCCCGGCTTCGTCGAGGTCCGCTGGCATCAATAGCGGTAATGGTCGGGCTTGAACGGGCCGGCCGGCGTGACGCCGATATAGGCGGCCTGCTTTTCCGAAAGCCTGGTCAGGTGGACGCCAAGCTTGTCGAGGTGAAGCGCCGCCACCTTCTCGTCCAGATGCTTGGGCAGCACATAGACTTCGTTCCTGTAGCGGCCCTTGTCGTTCCACAATTCGATCTGCGCCAGCACCTGGTTGGTGAAGGACGACGACATGACGAAGCTCGGGTGGCCGGTCGCGCAGCCGAGGTTCACCAGCCGCCCCTTCGCCAGCAGCAGGATTTTCTTGCCGTCCGGGAAGGCCACTTCGTCCACCTGCGGCTTCACTTCCGTCCAGGAAAGATTCGAAAGCGCCGCCACCTGGATCTCGCTGTCGAAATGGCCGATGTTGCAGACGATGGCCATGTTCTTCATGGCGCGCATATGGTCGAGGGTGATGACATCGACGTTGCCGGTGGCGGTCACGAAAATGTCGGCGCGGGGCGCGGCCTCTTCCATCGTCACCACTTCATAGCCTTCCATCGCCGCCTGGAGGGCGCAGATGGGGTCGGCTTCCGTCACCAGCACGCGGGCGCCGCCGTTCCGAAGCGAAGCCGCCGAGCCTTTCCCGACATCGCCGAAGCCGGCGACGCAGGCGATCTTGCCGGCCAGCATCACGTCGGTCGCCCGGCGGATGGCGTCCACCAGCGATTCGCGGCAGCCGTAGAGATTGTCGAACTTCGATTTCGTCACCGAATCGTTCACATTGATGGCCGGGAAGGGCAGCTTGCCCTGCTTCGCCAGTTCGTAAAGCCGGTGGACGCCCGTGGTGGTTTCCTCGGAGACGCCGCGGATGTTCTTCACCGTTTCGGTCAGATAGCCGGGCCGCTGTTTCAGGAAGCGGGCAAGCGTGGCCACGAACACCTGCTCTTCCTCGTTCGAGGGCGTGAACAATGGCTCGCCGGCCTCCACCCGCGCCCCCCAGAGGGCGAACATGGTGGCGTCGCCGCCGTCGTCCAGGATCATGTTGGCGGTGGTGTCGCCCCAGTCGAAGATGCGGGTGACATAGTCCCAATATTCTTCGAGCGTTTCGCCCTTGACGGCGAACACCGGAACGCCGCGCGCCGCCATGGCGGCGGCGGCATGGTCCTGCGTCGAGAAGATGTTGCACGACGCCCAGCGCACTTCGGCGCCCAGCTCCAGCAGCGTTTCGATCAGCACCGCCGTCTGGATGGTCATGTGCAGCGAGCCGGTGATCCGCGCGCCGGCGAGCGGCTTTTTCGCGCCATATTCCGAACGCAGCGCCATCAGCCCCGGCATTTCCGTTTCGGCGATGGCAATTTCGCGGCGGCCGAACTCCGCCTGCCCGAGATCGGCGACCACATGGGGGGCGGCGTTGCTGGCCATCTGTCTGCTCCTGATGCTGGATGAAGTGGAAAGGCGCATACCGGCCGCGAACAACAGTTGCAACTTTCTTTATATCCCGGACAATGGCCGCCATGGCCGATTTCGATCCCACCCGACCTTTCGCCCTGCTGCGGGACGGCGGCGAGACGCTGCTGTTCACCGAGCCGCACGACATCATCGCCGGCCATGATCTGCCGGCGGCGTGGCCGGACCTGCGGCGGGCCGGCGGCTGGCTGGCCGGCGGCCTGTCCTTCGAATCGGGCCTGCAATTGGAGCCGCGCCTTGGTAACGGCGGTAACGGCGGCGGCTTCCACTGGTTCGGCTGCTTCGGCGCGCCCCGGCGGCTATCCGATGCCGCGCTCGGGCGCCTGCTGGCGCCCTACCGCGCACGGCGGGCCAGGCCCGGCCGGGCCTCGCCGCTGATCGAACGGGACGACTGGCTGCGGATGGTGCGCCGCGCCCAAGCCTATATCGCCGCCGGCGACCTCTATCAGGTGAACCTCACCTTCCCGGTGCGGCTGGCGGTGGAGGGCCATCCGCTGGCGCTGTTCGCGCATTTGTTCGACGCCGCCGCCTCGCCCCATGGCGGCGTGGTGCACGACGGCGATGGCCGCTGGTGGCTCAGTTTCTCGCCGGAACTGTTTTTCCGGCTGGACGGCGGCCTGTTGCTGGCGCGGCCGATGAAGGGCACGGCGGCGCGCGCCCCCGACCTTTCTGCGGACCGGGCGGCGGCGCTGGCGCTGGCCGCCGACCCCAAGAATCGCGCCGAGAATCTGATGATCGCCGATCTTCTTCGCAACGATCTCGGCCGCGTCGCCACGGTGGGCAGCGTGCGGACGACGGCGCTGTTCGATGTCGAGACCTACCCGAGCGTCCACCAGATGACCTCTT
Organism: uncultured Sandaracinobacter sp.; assembly: GCA_964471485.1. Lineage (GTDB taxonomy): Bacteria > Pseudomonadota > Alphaproteobacteria > Sphingomonadales > Sphingomonadaceae > Sandaracinobacteroides. The sequence goes on from CAYYGQ010000013.1 coordinate 15,791, forward strand.
CCATCGAGGCGCGCCTCGGCGACGGGCTGGACGCGGTGGACGTGCTGGCGGCGCTTTATCCCTGCGGCTCGATCAGCGGGGCGCCGAAGATCCGCGCCATCCAGATCCTGCGCGAACTGGAGGCCTATCCGCGCGGCCTCTATTGCGGCGCCATGGGCTGGATGGCGCCGGGCCGGCAAGGGGCGCAGTATAATGTCGCCATCCGCACCATCGTCGTCGAGGGCGGCCGGGCCACCCTTGGCCTCGGTGCCGGAATCACCGCCGGCAGCGATGCGGCGGCCGAATGGCGGGAATGCCTGCTGAAGGCCCGCTTCCTGCACCCTTCGGCGCCGGAAACGCTGATCGAAACCATGCGAATCGAGGCGGGCGGCCATATCCCCCGCCTTGCCCTTCATCTCGAACGCATGGCGCAATCCGCCGGCCGCTTCGCCATGCCGTTCGACCGCGCCGCCATCGAAGCGCGGCTGGCGCGGCTGGCGCCCCCTGCTTCTTGCCGGCTGCGGCTGCTGCTGGGGAGGGGCGGCGAGGTGGCGCTGCAACTGTCGCCGCTTCCCGCCATGCCCGATGGCCCCGTGGGCGTGGCGCTGGTGCCCGCCCTTCTGCCGGAGGGCGACTGGCGGCTGTTCCACAAAAGCGGCGACCGCGCCTTTCACGACCAGGCGCGCCGCGCCTCGGGCCGCTTCGAGTGCCTCTATGAACGCGCCGACGGGCTGCTCACCGAAGGCAGCTTCACCAGCCTGTTCGTGCCGCGCGGCGATCGGCTGCTGACGCCGCCCCTTGGCCTCGGCCTGCTGCCGGGGGTGTTGCGCGATGAACTGCTGCGCCAGGGCCGCGCCGTCGAAGCGCCGCTGCGCCGCGCCGATCTGGCCGGCGGCTTCCTGCTCGGCAATTCGCTGCGCGGCCTGTTCCCGGCCCGGCTGGCCGAAGGATGAGCGGCTGGCCGCTGTTGATGGCGGATGACCGGCTTGCAGGCCGGCGAACGAACTCCTATGGCCTCGCCCGCATTCCACCAACCGGAGCACCCCGACCAATGGCCCTTCTCTCCGCCGCCATCAACCGCATCCAGCCCTCGCCCACGCTGGCCGTCACGGCCAAGGCGGCCGAACTGAAGCGGCAGGGGAAAGACATTATCGGCCTCGGCGCCGGCGAGCCGGACTTCGACACCCCCGATTTCGTGAAGGAAGCCGCGATCGAGGCTATCCGCGCCGGCCGCACCAAATACACGCCGGTGGACGGCACGCCGGAAGTGAAAGAGGCCGTCCGGCTGAAATTCCGCCGCGACAACCAGCTCGACTATGCGATCGACCAGATCAGCGTCAATGTCGGCGGCAAGCACACCATCTTCAACGCCCTGGTCGCGACCATCGACCCCGGCGACGAAGTGATCGTGCCCGCCCCCTATTGGGTGTCCTATCCGGACATTGTTTCCTTCTGCGGGGGGAAGCCGGTCATCGTCCGCTGCCCGATCGAGGCCGGCTTCAAGCTGACCCCGGCGCAACTGGAAGCGGCGATCACGCCGAAGACCAAATGGCTGATCCTGAACTCGCCCTCCAACCCGACCGGCGCCGCCTACACCGTCGACGAACTGAAGGCGCTGGGGGAAGTGCTGCTCAGGCATCCCCATGTCTGGATCCTCGCCGACGACATGTACGAGCATATCGTCTACGACGATTTCCGCTTCGGCAGCCTCGCCGAAGTGGTGCCCGGCCTCTACGAGCGCACGCTGACGGTGAACGGCGCCTCCAAGGCCTATGCCATGACCGGCTGGCGCATCGGCTTCGCCGGCGGCCCGAAGCCGCTGGTGAAGGCGATGGCCAAGATCCAGAGCCAGTCCACCTCGAACCCCTGTTCGATCTCGCAGGCGGCGACCGTCGCCGCGCTGACTGGCCCGCAGGACTTCCTGAAGGAGCGCGCCGCCGCTTTTCAGGTGCGCCGCGATCTCGTCGTCTCGCGGCTGAACCAGGTGGACGGGCTTTCCTGCCCGATGCCCGAAGGCGCCTTCTACGTCTATCCCGACTGCTCGGGCCTGCTCGGCCGCAAGACCCCGGACGGCGGAACGCTGGCGAGCGACGAGGACGTGTCGGCCTATCTGCTGGAATCGGTCGGCGTCGCCGTCGTCCATGGCGCCGCCTTCGGCCTGTCGCCGGCGTTCCGCATCAGCTACGCCACGTCGAACGAAGTGCTGGCGGAAGCCTGCGCCCGCATCGCCAAGGCCGCGTCCGCCCTTTCCTGAGGGCGCTCAGCGCCAGAAATTCAGCACCAGTCGCGGATTTCCCATTTTTGCGCGCCGGCGACGGCGCGCAAAGGCGGGCTGGGGTTGGCGGCCACCGGCTGGTCCGCCCACCACAGCGCCGGCAGGTCGCTTTCATGGTCCGAGGTGAAGCGAAGCAGTTCCGGCCGGGCAGCCAGCCGCGCCAGCAGCATCCGCAACTTCCCCATGCCATAGCAATTCTCGCCGCGGATGCGGTTGGTGAGGAAATCCCCGTCCCAGATATTTTCGGTGGCGACCAGCTGGTCGATTCCCCAGCGCCGCGCCAGCGCTTCGGCGAAATAGCGGCAACTGGCGGTGGCCAGCCACACGTCGTGGCCGGCGGCGCGGTCGGCCTCGATGGCGGCCAGGGCGCCGGCAAGCTCCATCCGTGCGCCGAACCGCTCAGCGAAGGCGGCGGCGGCGCGCTCTACCCGCGCGCGCCCGACGCGCCTTCCCATCAACAGCCCTTGCGTGCATTCCTTCAGGCCCTTGCGGTCGAGAAGGCCGAAGGCATAGCCGATGGCCGGGAACGACAGCAGCGGCAGCAGCAGCAGGCGGAGCGGCGTCTCGGTGCGGGCGAAGAACAGCAGCCAGGCCATCCAGCTTGGTTTTCGCGTGACGGTCTTGTCCATGTCGTAAACGGAAAGTTTCATTGGCCCTTCCATGGGTGGCGGATTCGCCAGGTGGCGGGCGGCAGCCGCTGTTCCGGCGGCAGCGACCAGAGGCCGCGCTTCGCCCGCTGCGCTTCCTCCTGGCCGGCGCGGATTTCCTCGTCGGCCAGATAGCGGTCGAACGCCCAGGCATTGCCCGATCTCGTCATGGCGGCGTTCACATAGGTGCGCCCCTGCCAGACCCGGCCGACCAGGCGGCCATAGCGGTCCTTGTCGGTCACTTCGATCACCACCGTCTTGCCCATGACCAGCCGCCGCATCGCTGTCCGCGCCGTCGCCCCCCAGGGCTGCGCCAGTTCCGGGGCGTCGATTCCGGCCATGCGGATTTCCGCCCGCCGTTTCACGTCTTTGCGCTCCACCACCAGCGAATCGCCGTCTTTCACCCGCAGCACCTGCGCTTCAAAGCGCGTGACAGCGGCGGCGGGCGTGGTTAACAGCAGCGCAAGCGGCAGCAGCAGGCGGGCGAGAGTTGGACGAAGGCGCATCGGCACATCTCTTGCACGTTATGGCCGGGCCATGCAAAGCTAGGGCGCATGTCTGACGCGACACCGCCCGAAAGCGCTGCCTTCGAGCTGCGGCTCGACGAGACCGGCGCCGATTCGGGCGCCGATTCCGGTGGCGTCCCCGTGCGGCGCCTTGCCATTTCCGGCCACCTCACCATCGACCACGCCGCCGAAGCCGACGCCGGGCTTGCGGCGCTCGATAGCTCCGGTTCCGACTCCGGTTCCGATTCTGGGCCGCTGCTGATCGACCTTGCCGCCGTTACCGACATCGACACCGTCGGCGCCTGGCTGATCCACCGCACCTTGCGCGATCGGCCGGGAAGCCGGATCGAGGGGGCATCAAGCCGGGTGGGCATCCTGCTGCGGGAAGTGGAGGTGGCCGACTGCCCGGCGCCGCCGCCGCCGCCGCCGACCCCGTTTCTCATCGCCGAACTGGCGCAGCTCGGCGGCTATATCGTCACCTTCGCGCGGAATTTCATTGCCGGCCTCGGCTTCGTCGGTCTCACCATCCTTTCGGCGTTCCGGGTGGCCGTCTCCGGGCGCGGCGTGCGCTGGAACGCGACCGTCGGGCAGATGGAGCAGGTGGGGGTGAACGCGCTTGGCATCGTCGGCGTGCTGAGCTTCCTCATCGGCATCGTGCTGGCGCAGCAGGGCGCGGTGCAGCTCCGGCAGTTCGGCGCCGAAATCTTCGTCATCAACCTGGTCGGCCGCGCCACCTTCCGCGAGCTTGGCATATTGTTGACGGCGATCATGATCGCCGGCCGCTCGGCCTCGGCCTTCGCGGCGCAGATCGGCTCGATGAAGCTGGCCGAAGAGGTGGACGCCATGCGTACCATCGGTCTCGATCCGGTCGAGCAGCTGGTGCTGCCGCGCGTCATCGCCCTGGTGCTGATGATGCCGCTGCTGGCCTTCTTCGCTTCGGTGATGGCGGTGATCGGCGGCGGCCTGTTCAGCTGGCTGTCGCTCGACATTCCGCCGGCCACCTTCGTGCAGCGCCTCCGCGAAGTGGTGCCGATGAGCGACTTCTGGATCGGCCTGTCGAAAGCGCCGGTGTTCGGCGCCATCATCGCCATCATCGGCTGCCACCAGGGCTTCATGGTGAAGGGCAACGCCGAATCGGTGGGGCAGCACACCACGCTGGCCGTGGTGCAGGCCATCTTCGTCGTCATCGTGCTCGATGCGGTGTTCGCCGTCTTCTATACCGCGCTCGGCCTTACCTGATGGCGGAAACGTCCCTTCCAGCCGCCCAGCCGGTGATCCGCGTCCGCGGCCTCGTCAACCGCTTTGGCGCGCAACTGGTGCACGACGG
>CAYYGQ010000014.1:0-13617 GCA_964471485.1 uncultured Sandaracinobacter sp.
TTTTCCAGTTCCAGGCGCGGCAGGGCGTGGGGAATGGCCAGCACCGGCGCGTCGGCGTGGGTGACGGCGGTGGACAGGGCGTGGGCGAAATCCTTCTGATTCTCCGGCGGCAGCGTCATGACGATGACATCCGCCAGCAGCGAACGGCTGACCAGGGTCTGCCCCGGCTCGCCCATTCCTTCCGAGAAGCTGAACGGCACCCCCTGGCCTTCGAGGCGCGCCTGCAAGGCCTCGCGCTCGTCGGCGGCCAGCTTCGCTTCGTCTTCCAGCAGTTGCACCATCATGACGCCGCTGCCGGAATAGCCGATCGAATCCGGCCCGAGGAAGGCCGGGATCCGCCGCGTCTGCAAACATTCCAGATGTCCGTCGGCATAGCGGGCAAGGTCGAGCGCCCCTTGCAGGCGGGATTCGAAATAGCGGTCGTTGCCGACGTGAAGCAGAATCGATTTCATGGCCGCCTCCTTTTTTCCATCATGGCAAAGACGGCGGGAAAATCCATCTGCATTTCTGGCCGGCCGGGCGGAAACGGCGGGCGCTTCGCCAAGGGCACAGACGCTTTGCCAAGGGCAAACGCGCCGGCGTGCGGGTCTCGCCTTCGCCGGTTGCGGCGGCCTGGAAAAGCGGCTTGCGGCGGGCGGCGCGCCTTCCTATCCTCGCCGCCTGTCCGGGGGGAGAGAGACTATGCTGGACAATTTGCCGCAGCTGCTGTTGCGCCGTCGGCGGTGGGTGGGCGTTCTTGCCATCGCCATCGCCGCCCTGACCTGGACGGTCGACCTGGTCGGCTTTGTTTACGAGTGCCCGTTCTGCCGGGTGCAGCGCACCACGATCGGCCTGCTTGGAATCCTGCTGCTGCTGCCCAATCCGGCGCACTGGCTGGTTCGCTATCTGTCGGCGGTGCTGGCGGCGTTCGGGCTGTCGGTGGCCGCCACCCAGCATTTTCGCGGCTGGGCGCAAATCATGGGCGGCAAATTCCAATGGGGCGCGCACTGGTACATCAATCCCTGGATGCTGTCCGGCTTCGCGCTGTGCATCATCGTCGGCCTGCTGCTGCTGATCTGGGTGTGGCGCGGCGAACAGTCCACGGACGGTTGAGCTTCCCCGGCCGGCATTCAGGGCAGGCATTCAGGGACGGGCATCCGGGCTGCGCCTTGCCGAATCGGCCGGCAGGATTCCGGCCGTCTGGCCGGCGGGGTTCCGGTCCGTCCTTTCGCTTTCCCTTTGCGATCATGCGATCCCGGACGACGATCCGCCCGGTCGATAACTGTCCGGTCTATCCGTCCTGCCTGTCCTCACCCTCTCGGCAGGATTCCCAACAGTTCCACCTCGAAGGCGATGGGGGAATTGGGCGGGATGACACCGCCGGCGCCTTCGCTGCCATAGGCAAGATCGGCCGGGATGACGAAGCGCGCCTTGCCGCCGGGCCGCATCAGTTGCAAGCCTTCCTGCCAGCCGGGAATAAGCTCGCCGACGGAGAACATCGCCGGCTGGCCGCGGACATAGCTCGAATCGAACACGGTGCCGTCGGGCAGGCTGCCTTCATATTGCACCACGACCCGATCGGCCGCAACCGGATGCGGGCCTTCGCCAGGCTCCAGCATTTCCACCTGCAGGCCGCTTGCCGTGGTGACGACTCCGTCCTTCGCCGCATTGTCGGCCAGGAAGCTGGACGAGGCCCGAAGCGGCGCCCGGATCGGCTCGATCGTCAGGAAGGCGAGGCCGGCGGCAAGGGCCGCCAGCACCAGGGCGGCGACGGCAAAACGGCCGATGCCGTATTTCCCATGCGCCCCATAGGTGGTCGGCACCACTTCATCGGCCATCGTGACGCTCCCTCAGCGCTGGCCGTCGCGCTCGGCGCGCTTGCGGTCCAGTTTGCGGCTGCGACGGATGGCGGCGGCCTTTTCCCGTGCCCGCTTTTCCGACGGCTTTTCATAGTGCCGCCGCAGCTTCATCTCGCGATACACACCTTCACGCTGGAGCTTTTTCTTCAGCGCCCGCAGCGCCTGGTCGACATTGTTGTCGCGAACGATGATCTGCATAAAGGGTTCAGCACCTTCCCCAAAAGAGATTGCCGGAACGATCCGGGCAAACGCGGAAAATCCGAAAAATACCATGCAGCGCGGCAAAAGGCAAAGGCCCGCCGCCCGGCACGAACGTCGTTGCCGCCGCCAGAGCAAAGGCGGTCTCCGGCAGCAAGCATGGAAAACACCCGGCCAGATACCCGGCCAGACACCCTTCCACCGCCGGCTTTGCCCCCCGGTTTTTTCCGCCTATGATGGCACCATGCCGGCCGCTTCCCTTTCCGACCTGACGCTTGACGACCTGCGCCCGCGCCTGGTCGACGCCATGCTGCCCCATGTGCCGTTCGACGGCTGGAGCCTGAAGGCCGCCGAGGAGGGGGCGGCCGACCTCGGCCTGGCCCCGGCCATCGCCCGGATCGCCTTCCCCAAGGGCGGAATCGACATGGTTTCGGCCTATATCGCCCTGGCCGACCGGCGCATGCTGGACGCGCTCGACAACGACGAATATCGCGGTCTCAAGATCCGCGCCCGAATCGCGGCCGCCATCCGCGCCCGGCTCGAAGCGGCGGCGCCGCACCGCGAGGCCGTCCGCCGCGCCGTCGCCCTCCTTGCCCTCCCCCGCCATGCGCCGCGCGCCGCGCGCATCGCCTGGCAGACGGCCGACTCGATCTGGTTCGCCGCCGGCGACAAGGCGACCGACTTCAACCATTATTCAAAGCGCGCCATCGCCGCCGCCGTCTATACCGCGACGCTCCTGGTGTGGCTGAACGACGACAGCGACGGCTTCGCCGACAGTTGGGCCTTTCTCGACCGCCGCATCGAAGAGGTGATGCGCTTTGAAAAGCTGAAGGCGACGCTGCGCGGTTTCGGCGGCGACGAGCGGCCGAGCCTGGCGCGCTTCCTTGGCCGGCTGCGCTATCCGGCCAATAGCTGACGATCGGCGGCTGACGATCGGCGGCAGATCCGCGCCTTTTGGTTAATTTCTCCGCCATCGGCCCAATTCGTCGGAAATCTTTACAGTCTTTCGCCGCCCCGCCGGCAAGGCCCGGCCAAGGCATTGAAGTCTAACGCCCTCGTTTCTTGCTTTTTTCTGGCATGAAAGTTGCATCTTTCCCGGAGTGTTTTGTCATCAGAGGGGAATTTCAATGCGGACTTCCATGCTTTCCACCAGTGCGGCGCTGACGTTCGGCGCCCTGTTGTTCTCGACGCAGGCGCTCGCCGCCGACCCGTTCTCCGTCAACATGAACTATCAGGCGGACTATGCCGATAGCGACCCCATCGTCGCCGCGGTTTCCCACAGCGATTCGTGGATGGCCTGGGCGACCATTTCCGCGGATTTCGGCGGCGGCTATGCCGCCAGCAACGAGAACGGCATCCTCGGCGCCCAGGCGAGCGCCGGCGCCGGCAGCGGTGGCGACGGTAACGCGGCCGCGCGCGTGGCCCTTGCCGTGGTCGACGACGGCGGTCCCAGCCTCCCGGACGGGCCGACGCCCCTCCAGGTGACGACGATGAGCGAAGCCCGGTGGGAAACCACCGTCACCAACACCCATGGCACGGCGCTCGACTACAGCTTCATTTTCCACGTCTATGGCCCGACATTGCAGACCGCCTTCGATTCCGGCGAGGCCGGCGTTTCCCTCGACATCTCCGCCACGACCTCGGCCGGCTTCTATCAGGCCAATGCCTGGCTCGATTCCTCGGGGCTGAGCGCCGATTCGGCGTTCGGGTCATGGAGCTATGATGCCACCGACAACAGCTATTACGCCAACAGCTTCGATGCGGCGGTCTCGCTCGGCACCATCGCCGCCGGCGCCAGCTTCACCCTCACCTATGTGATGAGCGCCTATGCCTTCGCCACCGACATGGAGCACCGCTCCTTTGCCTATATCGGCGACCCGTTCGACTTCGGCTATGGGCCGGAGGTGCAGATGATCACCAGCACGCCCAGCGGCGGCGCGGTGCCGGAACCGGCCACCTGGGCGCTGCTGCTGGCCGGCTTCGGCCTCGTCGGCATGGCCGTCCGCCGCCGCCGGCCGGCCATCGCCTGAGCCGTCCGCTTTGGGGAGGGCAGGCCGCGCGCGCCTGCCCTTCGCCATCCGCCGCTTGATCGGTCCCGCCGCCTGGCCTATCGCTTGCCGTTCGCAAACGGGAGAGACGGATGGCTGGCAGTGTGAACAAGGTGATTCTGGTCGGCAATCTCGGCGCCGACCCGGATGTGAAAAGCTTCGCCAGCGGCGGGCGCATCGCCAATCTGCGCGTGGCCACCTCCGAATCCTGGACCGATCGCACCACCAACGAGCGCCGCGAACGCACCGAGTGGCACAACGTCGTCCTCGACAACGACAATCTGGTGCGCGTTGCCGAAAATTATCTGCGGAAAGGCTCGAAAGTCTATCTGGAAGGCCAGCTTCGCACCCGCAAATGGCAGGACCGCGACGGCAACGACCGCTACACCACCGAAGTCTATGTCGGCCGCTTTCGCGGCGAACTGGTGCTGCTCGACCGCCGCGAGGGTGGCGGCTCCGCTGGCGATTACGGCAGCCGCGACAGCGCGCCGCGCGCCGCTGCCGCCAGCAGCCAGCCGCCGGCCTTCGACGACATGGACGACGATGTTCCCTTCTAGGAATTGCCCATGCGGATCGGCAGACTGAACCATGTGGGGGTGGCCACGCCCTCGATCGAGCAAAGCATCGCCCTTTACCGCGATCTGCTCGGCGCAAGCCGCATCGGCGAGCCGTTCGACCTGCCCGAACAGGGGGTCCGCGTCTGCTTTATCGACGTGGCGAACAGCCAGATCGAACTGATCGAGCCGCTGGGCGCCGACAGCCCGGTCCACGGCTTTCTGGCGAAAAACCCGAAGGGCGGGCAGCATCATGTCTGCTTCGAAGTGCCCGACATCATCGAGGCGCGCGACGCTCTGGTGGCGAAGGGCGCAACCGTGCTTCGGGGCGGCGAGCCGCGGATCGGCGCCCACGGCGTGCCGGTGATCTTCGTCCACCCGAAGGACATGGGGGGAATGCTGGTCGAACTGATGGCCGAACCGAACCATTAGGTTCAGCCTAGACCATTCTCCTGGGGACAAGCGCCCGCATTGATTTTCATGGATTCGGGCGCGTCGTGCGCTGAAGCGGGCGCTTCACCGCGGAAACGGAAGTTCGTGCTGTCAAACAGCCTGGTTTCAGTATCCGTGCCGGGTACAGGGTGATGAACATTGAGGCTGACCACCTCGAAATTCTCGTGCAACGCGCCCGTATTGTTGAACCGCTCGACCTGGGAATTGGTCAGGAACACCACCCGGCACCCAGCAAGATCCTTGATTTCGTCCATCTCGCGATCAAGCGGTATGCTGCGGTCACCGAGCTTCTTTCGCAGGGAAGCTGGCTCCTTGGCACGGCCGGTGATCGCGTGCGCGACAAGATGATGTTGATCCAACGCTTGACGGAGAATGTTCCGGATGACGTCGACCAAAGCGAGATAGCGGGCTCGTCCGCCCGCTGATATTCTTCAAACGTCATTTGGCCCCTCGCGCCCGTCGTTTCCAGTTTGCCTCGCGATCATTCGGCCTCAAGCCAATTATAGATTGCGGTCGGCGGGAAAAAATGGTCAGCAGCTCTGCTTCGCAGTCGCCGTTGACGTGCATCAGGCCCATCGACGAGGAAGTGCGCGCCAGGTATCGAGAGACGGCGGCCTTGTGCGGCCACAGTCACCGCACGGCTTCCATCGCCTTCCAATCCGAGTTCGAGCTCGCTGCGTCACCGCGTGAGGCCCGCCTGGCCGGCCTCAACCAGCGCATCGGCGAGATCGGACAGCAGATCACCTATTTGGGATCGGTGCGGGAATTGGCCGAAAAGGTGGCCAAGCTGATCGCTGAGCGCGATGACGCGCAGAAATCGGTCGACGTAGTGTCGGCGCGCATCGACTCGCTGCGTATGGCGAGTGGCGGACGCGTCACCCAGGCAATGGGCCTGATTGGGGCCATGACCAAGGAGTTGTTGAAGCAGGATCTGAAGCGGCAGGAGGAGTTTGCGGATCCCCGTCAGGTGACGGTCGATTTTGAGGACGATGCCATCCTTGTCGATGGCAAGCTCAATTTCGCCGAGAGCAGTAACGTCGTGTTGAAGAATGCGGTAGTCCTCGCACTGCTTGGTGCAGCAGCATCGGACGAGAAATTCTATCACCCCCGATTCCTGCTTATGGACAATGTCGAGGACAAGGGGATGGAGCAGGTCCGCAGTTACAACTTTCAGAAGATGATCGTCGATCTGTCGAAGCGGGTGCGCCTCACCCATCAGATTATCTTCACGACCTCAATGCCGAACCCGGCGCTGGATCTGGAACACCTCGCGATTGGGCCGCATTACACCGAGCACTATCGGACCCTGAATTTCGACGGCCGATCGTATCCGGACGACGATCCGGAGCCAGACAACGAGGCGCACAGTGACTGACAAGAATGACGTTGCCATTGTTCTCGAGGGTTCTGGGCGGCTCTAAGATTGCCAAAACATCGACAAAATCGCTGATATCATTCGCCGCTAGAATGAGTCGGGCAACCCGTTCCTCGGGGCTACCTATGCGCACCAAGAGGATGTCGAGCTGAACGCTCTGAAAAGCGAATTGCCTCTCGTGCAGTTCACGGGAAATGACGGCATGTTTATCGTAAGCGGTGTTCTGGCGCCACCTTGCGTGATTTAGTGGCTGAGGCAGAGATGCTGGGATGGACGACGCCATCCTTACGACCGCATTGGACACCCGCACTGGAGTGGCTCTGAAGCCAGTTCGGCGGGTTGAAGTTCTCGGCGGGATGGCCGGACGACGGCGTGTCTGGACGCTGGAACAGAAGCTGGCGCTGGTTACGGAGAGGAGCGAGTGACGCCAACCAATCTCCGCTATTTCTGTGAAAGCGAGATAATGGGCTTCACCACGCGCGACCGTATAGCATTCGTCTAGCACCTGCCGGACTTCATCGGGGACGTCACCACGCTTTCGTGTTAGGCGCATGAGATCGGTCGCCCGCGTCAGGGGTTCTACGACGTCTCGAATCGAATTTCCGAGATCCGGGAAGCGTGGCGCAATCGTATCGGTCAATCGCCCGCGAGCAATCTCGCAATATGCGGCGATGGCCGCCGCAGCCGCGGCATGGTGCTTTCTCTGGTTGTAAAAGGCTACGTCACCAACCTTGGCGCGAAGGGATCGATGAGGCAAGTCAGGGGCCAAAGCGGCGAGGATGGTCGTCTGTTCTCCTGCCAAATTATGGCAATTATATACTTGACGTAGAAAGCCGTTCGGGCGATAAGGCCGCGTCAAGAGGAAGCGTCCGATGTTCGATCTCACCAACCCCATTTTTACCGACGCCAATAAGGCTCGCGAACATCTGGAAGCCGTCAACTGGCCGGAAGGCCCGTTCTGCCCGCACTGTGGCGAGACGGAGAACGTCCACCGCCTTCGCGGCAAGAGCACGCGCCCCGGCCTCATTCAGTGCAATTCCTGCCTCAAGAACTTCACCGTCACCGTTGGCACGGTGTTTGAGCGCTCCAAGGTTCCGCTCAACAAGTGGATGCTTGCCACCTACCTGCTGTCGTCCAGCAAGAAGGGTATGAGCGCCCATCAAATTCACCGTATGCTCGGCGTGACCTACAAGACGGCGTGGTTCATGTGTCACCGCATCCGCGAAGCGATGGACCAGCCTTCCGGCCCGCTCGGCGGCCCCTCAGAAACGGTCGAGGTCGATGAAACCTATGTCGGCGGCAAGGCCAAGAACCGCGCCACCCGCAAGCCGGCTGCCAAGAAGGCGGTTGTGGCTCTTGTAGAGCGCGACGGGCGCGCCCGTTCGTTTCATGTTGCCAACGTCAATGCCAAGGATGTTCGCGCGCTGGTCGTTACCAACATCGATCGCGCCAGCGCACTGCTGACCGACGAAAGCCCCATCTACACCCGCATGGGCAAGGAGTTCGGCCTTCACAGCACGGTCAACCACAGCGCCAAGGAGTATGTGCGCGGCGTGTTCCACCACACGAACACCGCCGAAAACTTCTTTTCGATCTTCAAGCGCGGCGTGATCGGCACCTACCACCATATGAGCGAGGCCCACCTTGGCCGCTACTGTGCCGAGTTCGATCTTCGCTACAACACCCGCACCATGACGGACGCGGAGCGTTCGACTGAAATCCTCAAAGGCATTGTCGGTAAGCGCCTCACCTATCGGCGGGCTGACGCAATCGCCGCCTAAGACGGCAGACATTCCCCGCACAAGGGGCGAGAAGCGCAAAGGCTACTTCGACTGACTCGACTCCCGCCGCCTCTTGCCGATAGGTTCGTGCGGCTTGGGAGGGGTGGCGAGCATCCGCTTCAACGCTGCCTCAGCGCGCTTGCGCGTCTCCGCTTCGGAGTAGGTTTCGGGATCTGATTTACTCATGGGTGAAGACAATAAGGCGCAAACCGAAACGAGGCAAATGCTCGCACTTGTAGGGGAGGCAATCAGCGAATGGAGCTTCGTTGAACTCTCGCTCTGCAATCTGTTTACGATCTGCCTCACTCCCTGCTCCGCGAACCCCGACAGCGACCAGGAGGCAGTCGTCTACGTGGACTTTCAGGTCCCGACAGCAGTGTTCTACTCGGTCGAGAATTTTAGGTCCAAATTGGGGATGATCGACGCCGCCCTTTGTGCTCGTATCGCAGGGTCTAACCAACGGGCGGTAGACGTCCGCGATGACTGGTCAAAACTTCGCGAAAAGATTCGCAAACTTTCCCTCAAGCGCAACAAGCTCGCACACTGGACGGTGACACCCGCTTACTACGATATCGGCATTTCCAACCCGGCTCGCCTGATGCCTCCCTATGGGAGTCCGGGTTGGTGGTCAGAAACCGGCTCACGCCCCGCCGGCAAGCATCTTCAACCTAAGCAAGTAGATGAAATTGTTAGGGCGTTCTCGCTGATCGATGAGAAAATTCGTGAGTTCTATAAGGGATTTGCGCGTGATCCAGAACTGACCGACAAATTTGACGAGCTAACGGTGCGTCTAATTCGCTTACATGATCGGCGATGCCCGACTCGCGCAGAACGGATAAGACGCGACTTAGCATCTCCCGAGTGATCTCAACTTGGCCGGCCTGTCCGTCACACATTGCGAATCTCGGCTTTCTACGTCAAGTATATAATTGCCCAAATTATCCGGTATAAGCGACCGCCTCCCGTCCATGATGAGCATCGGGCCGAAAGGATTAGACGGACTGTCGATTCTGATGGCGATGGAGAGAATCTGCGCGAGTAACCGACAAACCCTAGACTTGGATATTTCGCCTTCTTCATCCGCCGCATTGGCGCAGTTGAAAAGCCGGTCTTTGACAGCGTGATCATCGGCGCTTTGCAAATCTGACAACAGCGCATTTAGGTCTACCGAAGCAAACTCCTGGGCAGTCACTATGGATGCGGCATTTTCCTCTGTTGCGGCCTCCCCTATCTCATCATCGCTCATTCAGCACCTGCCCCAGCATAAGTTCACTATTTTTTGGTCTACCAATAATCATGATGCCACAAATGGCGCACATCAAGACGTCTGCCGCAAAGAGATTCCGGCGTTCATATGGGTTGCGTAGGTAAGCGCACGAACGCGGACTATTTCAATAGCTCAGCTGCAGAGTAGCATGTCCGCTACCGGCCGTTATCGTCATTGACAAAACGTGAATGTAGGGCAGGTTTCGACAGGGGCATTTCAGCTGAGCAATGTCCGCTTTGTTGGCGCCTGCAGCCACAACGTGCAGCCGACTAAAAGCGGCAGCTCTCGACCAGAGCCGGTCGTTCAGTTCATTCACGATAGTTGTCCGTTTCTAACAAAAGCCGTCGATAAGTTGTCCGACGCGGTTCGTCCAAGAAGCTCCCTAAACGCCGTTGTTCGACAGGTTCGCGCGGTCCTAAAAGCCGACATTTGCCGACCTCTTTCAAACCCAATGCGCTTCAGTCGCGCCAATCAAATTTCGATGACCAGTCCGATCGGATCGACATGATGGTCTGCGCTGCCGGCTTGCGACAGCCGTCGGGCAGACGTGCGAGATCGGCCTCCACCCTCCCGATATAGCCATCGCCGCCATAAGCCTTGGCGGTCCTACGAAGTATCTTTCCAAGGTCGTTGCATCGGCATGCGGTGAGAGCAAGATCGCCCGGCGCCCAAGAAGACGACATGAACGCCGACACCAACTCCTGCCGCGCCGCCTTGCAGCGATCCCAGTCGAAGAACGGAATGAACTTCAGCAGGTCGGGGATGTCGTCCTTCTTGGCCAGCTCACGATATATTAGCGGGAAGGCGGCACCATCTGCACACGGTGGATTGGGCACCCGATCCTCCCGGCGAGCTCGTCGAGCCACCTGCTCGCGTCCTCATATTCCAGCCAGGTGCCGCTCTGCGCGATGTCGCCGGTGACAAGAATCCCCTGGGCGACGCCCGCAGGAAGGCCGGCCACCACTTCGGCGGCGTCCTCGATCAACTGCAACTTCACATCGTTGTGAATGTGGATCGAGTGATCACGCTCCTGTCCGAAGTGAATGTCCGAAACATGGACGAAAATCGCCGACATTAATCCCCCGTTCTTCAACATCAGTCCCTGCAATCTATGTAGTTACACACCCACGTTGTTTCTATGGAGCTGATGCGAATCATGCCTCTTTAGGCGGTTTCGCTGGATGAAAATGTATCTCGTCCAAAACATCTCCAGTCTCGTTACCAGCTATAAATGACTGCTTATTGCCTTATCATCCATAAGCTGCCTCGCCACAAACGGCCAGCCTCAGTCAATCGACAATGGCATCCATCTGAGGCTGGTGCGCCCGCTCCTGCCGAAAGCCGTCATTCAATTGGCAAGCCACAGATGACGACTTTGTCCCAGACCAAGTCATTTGATCGATGAATGTAAGGCAAGTTTTGAAGGCTTCAGCTTGAGCCTCGAAAGGCGGCTATGTTCACGGTTCAGGCTGCTCTGGCGAACTTTTGAACCTTAATATCCTGCTCATGCTCGCGGGCTTGGGCCAGATCATAAGTCGTCTGCATCCGCAATAGAGTGTCGGCCTTGATGCCGAAGGCCTTCTCAAACCGGATGGCCATATCGGCAGACAGGTTCGCATTGCCGTTCAGTAAGGTGCTCAAGGCCTGCCTCGATACGCCAAAATGCTGGGCCAAAGCCGTCACGCTAACCTGCGCGGGTTCCACAATTTCCGTCTTCAACCAGTCGCCAACGTGAACGGCCAGCGAAGGGTGCATCTTAAGCGCCATGATAATCCTCCAGATCCATATCGATTAGCGCGCCTTCGTCATTCAACCCGAAGGTCATCCGCCAGTTTCTCGTAACCGTCATCGACCAGTTCCCCTTCCGGTCACCTGTCAGCTCATGCAATCCGAAGTTCGGAGGCACCGACAGTTCTTCGAAGCTTTCCGCAGCGTCGATGAAAGCAAGCATCTTACGCAATCGCCCAGCATCCCCAACCAGACCTTTAGCGTTGCCCGTCTCAAAGAAGCGGCGCAGGCCTTTGTGCCTGATGCTTTCGATTTCCATTCCCGGGATATAGCGCAGCAATGTGAGGTCGTCAAGCGTCGCGCGACACTTGTCTTAAGGCGGCCGGGCATGAGGACTATACTCGCGCTGGCCAATTCCGGCCATCGGAGAACTATCATGGGACATTCAGACCTCGACCCAGCCATACATGATCGGCGCCCCTGGAACGTAGGGAAGAATGTGGTGCGAAGCACCCACTGAAACCTCGCGATATCTGGGCAATTCGTTTCTATCTCGACGAACACAAGGCTTACGCGGCGATGGTCGAGGCGGAGGGGCGCGATGGCGACGCCTAAGCTCACCACCCCGACGCCGTGGCAGGAACGGGTGCTGGCGGTGCCGGAAGACCTGAACCTCGCCCTGCTGGGCGGGCGCGGGTCCGGCAAGACCACGGCGCTGGCGCTGCTGGTCCTCCGCCACTGCGTCCAGTATGAGGACAAGGCCCGCGTCCTCATCCTCCGGGCCACCTACAAGAGCCTCGCCAACCTGTGGGACGAGCTAGAGGCGCTGTTCCGCGACGCCTTCCCCGGCGGCATCACCAGCAACCGCGCCGACTTCGTCATCCGCTGCCCGAACGGCGCGGTCGTCACGCTGGGCAACCTGTCCGGCCAGAAGGACGTGGCGAAGTGGCAGGGGCAGGAAGCGAACCTGCTGGCGGTCGATGAGATCACCAATTTCACGACGCTGCGGCACATAAACATGCTGCGCGCCAACCTGCGCGGCCCGGCGGGCATCCCCACCCGCATGATCGTGCTGGGCAACCCCGGTGGGCCGCTCCACGCCACCATCGCCCGGATGCACGTTCATGGTCGGGTGCCGTGGAAGCCCTACGAGCTACCGGACGGCTCGCGTTGGGTATATGCGCCCTCCACCTACATCGACAATCCGACCATCGACACCGAACGCTATGCGCGGTCGATCATCGCATCGTCCGGCGGCGACCGGGCCTTGGCCGAGGCATGGCTGAACAACAACTGGAACGACCTAGCCGGGGCGTTCTTCGCGGACGTGTTCGGCGATCATCTCATCATCCCCGACGACCCCGGTTTCCGGGTGCCGAAGGGCAAGGGCCACGGCTGGTATAGCGCCGTCGCGCTCGATTGGGGCTGGTCCGCGCCGACCGCCGCCGTGCTGGCCGTTCACGCCCGCCAGCCCGGCCTTATCGGCCCCGCCGGTCGCGTCTATCCCAAGGGATCGTGGATCATCGTGGACGAGGTGCATAGCGCCCGTTCCGACGATCCCTCTCTGGGCAAGGGCTGGCCGCCGCAGATGGTGGCGGAGGAAGTGCTGGCCGCCTGCGAACGCTGGGGCATCCGCCCGCATGGCGTTGGCGACGACGCGCGGGGATTACAGAACGACACGTTGCTGGAACAGCTTGGCCGCCACGGCCTGCACCTGACCAAGCCGACGAAGGACCGCATTAGCGGCTGGGTGAAGGTGAAGGCCCTCATGGCCGCCGCCCGCGACGGCGACCCGGACACCCCCGGCCTCTGGATTTCGGAACGCTGCCGCTACGGCCTCGAAACCCTGCCGCTGCTGCCGCGCGACGACGTGCGGATGGAGGACGTGGACACGTCCGCCAACGACCATTGGGCGGATGCGCTCCGCTACCTCGTCAACTCTGCCCCCCGCATCGTCACGTCTGGCCGGACCATCGGCCACTATTGAGAAGGAAACCTACCCATGCCGACCCCTCTGGACGAAAGCACCCCCGTTCGCGGCGACGTGCCGCTGGGGATGCACCCCGACGCCCTGCTGAGCGTCAGCGACACCCTCAGCCGCCCCGACACCTTGGGCATTCCCGCCCTCGCTGCCGCCCGCGAAGCCATGCGGCTCTGCTACGACTGCTATGGGCGGCTGAACGATGCCGAGCGGGATTTGCAGGCCGTAGCCGAACCAGCGGTGCGCCGCCAGCATCCCGCCGACCGGGGCGAGCATACGGAAGTCAGCGGCAACGTCCGCATGGTGAATGGCAAGCCGACGCGCATCGTGGATGCGGAGGAGTTCGTCACCGCCGCCGAACAAGCGCTGGCCCGCGTCTCCCCGGCGGTTGATC
>CAYYGQ010000014.1:13627-20490 GCA_964471485.1 uncultured Sandaracinobacter sp.
CGCATGGCGGAGTTGAAGGGCTACCGCGACACGCTGGCCCAGCGGGTGGCGAACGCGCTGGACCTGCCCGCCCGCAAGACCCCGGAAGGCTTGGCGCTAGCGAGCGAAGTGCGCGCCCACGTCAAGGCGATGAAGCAGCCTGCCGCCCGCGGCAAGTTCGTCATGGACGCGGTGGAGGCGGGCGACCTGCCCACGGTCGCCGCCGTGCTTCACGCCCCGTCCTTCCTCTCCGGGCTTGATGCCGGCACCCACGCCCTCGTCCGCTCGCGGGCGGCGGCAAGGTTCGCGCCCGTCGATAGCGGCCAGCTTGAGGCGACGGAAGTTGCCATCGCCCACGTTGCGGCGGCGGGCAGCGTCGCCGGAATGCTGCCATGAGGATCCCCCTGCCGTTATTCAGCCGCAGCAGGACGACGCGCGCCTTTTCCCTGGGCATTCTGCTGGGTTTCGTCCTCGGGGTGGGGCTGGGCGGCTGCTCCATGCACCCGGAAGGGCTTAACTGGCTCCCGCCCGAAGCCCACGGGTCGCAACCAGACTTGCCCGTTGCGGGCGGCGGCAGCGCCGACCGGCTGCTGATCGTCCGCAATGGGCGGGCGGTGGCGAGCATCCCCATCGAGCTAGGGCGCGGGGGCGTAGTGCGTTTGCCACGGGATTGATGCACACCCCCCGCCGGGAGGGAAAGCTACTTTGTAATTCCGAGGTCAGCACGCATTGCTGTCTTCATGTCGTCATGAGCTTTCTCACGACCAACCCTGTCATCATTCGTCTCAACAATTCTCCAAATAGCATCCCGAACAGGTTTAGGTGCAACCAACTCGCACCGCATCTGCCAATATGCGAATAGTTTACCTGCCTCGTCGGTTCCTTCGACTGCTGCCCGGTGATAGGCTTCGAGCAGGCCGACATAAGCAGCCTGCTTTTCTCGGAACCGGCGATCATCACGATTGGATCTTTGAGACAACCAAGATTGGACAACTGCCGTCACAATTGAGCCAAGTCCAAATGCTGTGAGCAGTGGTAGAATGTCCATGCCCGGCATTAATCCCCTCGCCATATTTGCATGGGCACCGGCTCACGCACCCCCGCCAGCCACTCCGCCAGTTCTGTTTTGCCGATATCGTCGGTCAGCCAGAACGGGGCACCTTGCGCGGCCTTTGCGCGCATAGAGAGGCAACCATCGGCCAGTTCCCGGTATGCCAGCCTCGGCACCGCCCATGCCTCTAACAGCCGCACCCCATAGGGCCACCTTGGGTTTACCAGTGCCGGGTTGGTAATCTCAGGACTGGGCCGAAGAATAGGGTCGATCCGTGCGATGGCGAAGATGTAGGAACCGTTCTTGCGGTCCGTTTTGGCGAGCAGCATCCGGTCGCTAGCGCGCCAATCGGCGAGCAATGTCCTGCCCCTAACACCGGGGCAACCGTCGCGCCCCCGCTTAGCTTTAGGCATTCCCAGCGCACCCCATCGGCCAGCATTGGGATCATGCACGCTCTTGAATGCGAGCCGCCCGCCCTCCGGCAGCACAATTCCCGCCGATGAATCCGCCCTCGTGTCTGCCATGGTAGGATTTCTAGCAGATGGAATGCCGCCCGACGAGACGGCTGTGCAACCGTCTTAATTCCCGTCTTTTTAAGACGGGGATCCTTAAGGGGCGGTGCTAACCTATTGGAAAGTCTGGTGGACGCACCAGGGCTCGAACCTGGGACCCGCTGATTAAGAGTCAGCTGCTCTACCAACTGAGCTATGCGTCCGTATCGCCGTGCGCGCTGGGCGGGCGAGAGGCGCGGGGTTACCAATCGCGGGCAGCTTTGTCCAGCCGATTTTGGAGGCTCGCACGGCGAAATCCCGGCACCGTCCGGCTGCATGCGCCCGGCTGCGTGCGGCGGTCAGATCCGGTCCAGGTCGCGCTGGCGGTGTACGCTCATCTGGATGCCGAACGCAATCAGCACCGTCAGCATGGCGCTGCCGCCATAGCTCAGCAGCGGAAAAGGAATGCCGACCACCGGCGCCAGCCCCATCACCATCATGCTGTTGATCAGCACATAGAAAAAAATCGTCATCGACAGGCCGGCCGCCAGCAGCCGCGCAAAGGTGGTGCGGCTTTCAAGGCCGACGCGGATGCCCCAGTTCAGCAGCAGGCCATAGGCCAGCAGCAGCGCCGTGCCGCCGGCCAGGCCCCATTCCTCGGCCATGGTGGCGAAGACGAAATCCGTCTGCTGCTCGGGCAGATATTGCAGGTGGCTTTGCGACCCCATCAGGAAGCCCTTGCCGGTGAGGCCGCCGGAACCGATGGCGATCTTCGACTGGGTGATGTGATAGCCGGCGCCAAGCGGATCGAGGCCGGGGTCGAGGAAGATCAGCACCCGGTTCTTCTGGTAATCGTGCAGCATGCCGTAAAGAAAGGGCAGGGCGGCCAGCGCGACGGCCCCCGGAACGAGAAGCCAGCGGAGCGGCAGGCCGCCGAGGAACATCACCGCGATGCCGCCGGCGACGATCATCAGCGCCGTGCCGAGATCCGGTTGCAGCAGCACCAGGGCCGCCGGCAGGCCGATCAGCAGCAGCGGCGGCCAGATGCCGGCGAAGCGCGCCGCATAGCCGGGCGGCAGAAAATGGTAGAAACGCGCCAGCGCCAGCACGATGGCGATCTTCATGAACTCCGACGGTTGCAGGCGGATGAAGCCCAGCTCCAGCCAGCGCTGCGAGCCGCCCGACACCGCGCCAAGCCCCTCGACGGCGACCAGCGCCACCAGGGTGATCGCATAGAAGGGATAGGCGACGGCAAGCCAGGTGCGAAGCGGCACCTGCGACAGCAGCAGCGCCAGCCCCAGGAACAGCAGGATGCGGATGGCGTGGTTCAAGGCCCAGGGCTGCATCGAGCCGCCGGCCGCCGAGTAGAGGACGACCGTTGCGAAAACGCCGATCGCCGCAACCAGCAGAATCATGAACCAGGGCAGCGCCACCAGGCGTTGCGGCCAGCGCGTGCTGAGAAGGCCGCCGATCATGGCGCGTCTCCGCCGCCGGCCGCTGCTGCTGCTGCCGCCGCCGCCGCGCGGGCCGCTTCCGCCTCGGCGGCGCGCTGCTGCTGGCGGCGCGTTTCCTCCAGAGCGGCGAGCCTCGTTTCCGCCTGTTCGCGATCGAACAGGAACGTCATCACGTCGCGGGCGATGGGGGCGGCGGCCAGCCCGCCCCCCATGCCGTGCTCGACCACGACGCTGATGGCGTAGCGGGGGTTGTCCACCGGGGCGAAGGCGATGAACAGGCCATGGTCGCGATATTTCCATGGCACGCCCGCGCCGCCGCGAAAGCCGGCGCTGATGCGGCGCACCTGCGCCGTTCCGGTTTTCCCCGCCATGCGGATTCCCGGCACGCGCAACGCCGAGGCGCGCGCCGTTCCGCCGACGCTGTTCATCACATCGTCCATGCCGGCCCGCACCACGTCCAGATTTTCCGGCGGAATCGGCAGCGTGTCGAACGGCGCCGGCGCCGGCCCGGCCAGCAGGCGCGGCAGGACGATGCGCCCGGTGGCGATTCTTGAGGTCATCACCGCCAGTTGCAGTGGATTGATGACGACATAGCCCTGCCCGATCGACATGTTGAGCGTGTCGGCCACGGCCCAGGGACGCTTCACCTGCCGTTCTTTCCAGGCGGGATCGGGGATGATTCCGGGGCGCTGCACCGGCATCGGCAGATCGAAGCGGTGTTCAAGGCCAAGGGTGCGCGCCATGTCGGCCACCGCCTGGGCGCCGACCCGCCTCGCCATGGTATAGAAATAGACGTTGCAGCTTTTCATGATGCCGGAGCGCATGTCGACGCTGCCATGGCCGGAACGCTTGTGGCAGTGCCAGACGCCGCGGCCGACCCGGTAGCTGCCGCCGCAGAACACCTGGTCGGATGGCGGCACCCCTTCGGCGAGCGCGGCCAGCGCCGTCACCGGCTTGAAGGTGGAACCGGGCACATAGAGGCCCTGCACCGTCTTGTTCAGCAGCGGAATGCGCTCGTCCGCCTGCAACGTCTTCCAGAGGTCGGCCGGAATGCGGTTGGAAAAGATGTCGGGGGCGAAGGCCGGCATCGAGATCAGGCATTTGATGTCGCCGTTCGTCACGTCGATCACCGCGACCGAGCAGCTTTCGGGACCGATCCGTCTCGCCGTGAAGGCCTGAAGGGCGCGGTCGATGGTGAGTTGCACGGTCTCGCCCTGGATGTCGGGCCTGGTGTCCAGTTCGCGGACGATATGGCCGCGCGCGTTCACCTCGACGCGCCTGGCGCCCGGCGCGCCGCGCAGGATCTGGTCCTGCGCGCGCTCTACCCCGTCCTTGCCGACGCGAAAATCCGGCAGCATGTAGAGCGGGTTGCGGTCTTCCTTATATTGTTCCGCGGTCGGCCGGCCGACATAGCCGATCAGATGGGCGAAGGCTTCGCCGTCGGGGTAGTGGCGCAGGTAGGTGCGCTGCGGCTGCATGCCGTCCAGATCGGCGAGTACGATGTTTAGGGCGGCGAAGGCGTCCCAGCCGATGTCGCTGGCGATGGTGAGCGACGCCGAGGGCGGCAGGCCGCTGGCGTCGGCGTGGATTCGCGCCCGGTCCTCGGCGTCGAGCGGCACATAGCGGGCGATGCGGTCCAGCGCCTGATCGAGGTCTCCGGCGAGCGACGGGGTCAGTTCCACCGAATAGGCCGGGCGGTTCGAGGCGATGGTGGCGCCGTTGGCGTCGACGATCCAGCCGCGCCGCGGCGGAATCAGCTTCAGCGCCACGCGGTTGCTTTCGGCGGCGAGGCGGTAGCGGTCGCCGTCGGCGATGGAAAGCCAGGCCATGCGGCCGACGAGGCCGATCCCGGCCAGCAGTTGCGTGGCGCCAAGGAAGATGGCGCGGCGGCTGTAGGTCTGGCGCTGATCGCCGGCCATGCCCTAGCCCTCCCCTAACCCTCGGCGCCGACCAGCCAGCGTTGCAGCCGGGCGGCAACGGCGGTGACCAGCGGATAGGCGAGGGCGGACAGGCCGGCCTGCGCCAGCATCGGCGCCAGCGCCGGCGCGCGGCCGGCGAAGCCGAGCAGTTCGAACGCCAGCAGATAGCCGAGGAACAGCAACATGGCGGCAAAGCCCCAGTCGATCAGCAGGTCGTGGCTTTCGAGCCGCGCCTCGCCAAGCCGGGCCAGCACCACAACCAGCGGGTAGAGTGTGGCGAGGACTCCGAACGGCAGCCCGAGCGTGGCGTCGGCGAAGAGGCCCAGCAGCAGCGCCGCCCAGGGCGGCAGCAGGCGCGGCTGGATTCTGGCCCAGACGATCAGCAGCAGCAGGGCGAAATCGGGCATCACCCCCCAGGCCAGCGGCAGCGGCGCCATCATCAGCACCGTCGCGGCAAGGACGCTGCAAGCGGGCACGAGATGGCGGATGGCGATTCGAGCCGGGGTGTCGCTGCGGCCGATCCGACTCATGGCGCGACGGCCGATCCGGGCGCGGCGGGCGCGGTGGGCGCGGGGGCGCCCGGCGGCGGCCGCCGCGGCAGGTCGGACTCGTCTCCGGCGGGGACGGCGGCGACGAATTCCACCGGCGGCAGCCATGGCGCCTCGATCATCACCGGGCCGAGGCCGGCCGGATTGGCGACCGGGCGCGCCCGTGGCGGCACGCTGTCGGAATCGGTGATGACGGCGACCGGGATTCCGGGCGGAAACAGGCCGCCGTCGCCGCTGGTCACCAGCCGGTCGCCAATGCGGATGCGGTCGGTGCCGGAGGCGATGTCGAAGCTGAAATCGAGAAGCGTGCCGCCGTTGCCGACGGCAAGCCCGGTCCAGCCGGTTCGCAGCACCTTCACCGGCACGCGGCTGCTGCCGTCGGTCAGCAGCAGCATCCGCGAGGCGAACTGGCCGACATCGGTGACGCGGCCGGCGAGGCCGTCCGCCGCCAGCACCGGCATGCGCGGGCGCACGCCGTTGCGAAGCCCGGCGCTCAGCAGCGCCGTCCGTTCGCTGCCGCTCGCTGAAACGGCCGAGGCAATGGCGCCCGTCACCAGCCGGCGTTCCGGGCGCCGCAGCCGCAGCAATTGTTCGAGGCTGTGGTTCTCGGCGGCGAGCTGGTCGGTGATGGCCGCGCGCTTGGTCGCCTCCTGCAAGCGTCGTTCGAGGTCGCGGTTGCGTTCCACCACCCGCAGATGGTCGCCAACCAGCGTTCCGGCATGCTGCGCGACATCGACCGGCAGGCGGGCGATGGCGATGAGCGGCGCCAGGCCGTCGGCGGTCGCGCCGCGGAGCGAACCGCCGAATTCCGGGTTGACGCGCTGCACCACCAGCAGCAGCAGCGCGAACGCCAGCACGGCGCCGGTCAGCACCGCGCCCAGCAGGGCGAGGTTGCTGTCGCGGCGAGCGAAGCTGCTGCGGCGGCTGTGGCGCAGGCGCGGCGGATGGGGGGATGGCGTGCGGACCATGGAGGATCCGCCCTAGGCCCCCATCAGAACGCCGCGATAGATGGATTCCTCAAGCGCCCGGCCAGTGCCCAGGGCGACACAGGAAAGCGGCTCTTCGGCGACGGTGACGGGAAGGCCGGTGGCCTGGCGGAGGGCTTCCTCGAGGCCGCCCAGCAGGGCGCCGCCGCCGGTCAGCACGATGCCCTGGTCGACGATGTCGGCGGCCAGTTCGGGGGCGGTGTTTTCAAGGGCGAGGCGCACCGATTCGATGATCTGCGACACCGGCTCTGAAAGCGCGTCGGCCACCTGGCCCTGGTTGATGGTGATTTCCTTCGGCACGCCGTCGACCAGATCGCGCCCCTTGATCTCGATCATGCGGCCGATGCCGTCGGCCGGCGGGATGGCCGTCCCCACCTCGGTCTTGATGCGTTCGGCGGTGGCGTCGCCGATCAGCAGATTGTGGTGGCGGCGCAG
>CAYYGQ010000015.1:0-19990 GCA_964471485.1 uncultured Sandaracinobacter sp.
GATGCAGCCGCCCTGCACCATCGCCACCATGGGCTTGGGGATCTCCTGCCAGCGGCGGCAGAGGCCGAGATAGGCGTCCTGCTCCAGCACATATTGCAGTTCGGCGCCGGGTCGGCCGAGATGGCTCGGGAACAGCAGCCGGCGTTCGCGCGGCCGCATCTTGTCGGCTTCGGGCGTGCCGAGGTCGTGCCCGGCCGAGAAATGCTTGCCCTCGCCGCCGAGGACGATGCACTTCACGGCGTCGTCGTCGACGGCGCGGCGGAACAGGTCGTCGAGCTGATTCAGCAGCCGGTAGTTCTGCGAGTTCGCCACGTCCGGGCGGTTGAGCATGATCCAGGCGACATCGCCATCCAGCCGGTAGCTGACGAAGTCCGGCGCGGTGGCGCGCCCGTTCTCCCCTGAGGTCATCTCTCTCTCCTGTCGATGCCGTGCGAACGGTGGTGAAATCTGTCCATTCCGCTACATGATTCTAACCTGACGTGCAATTTACATTTGACAAAAATTCGCCTTGCCCTATTCCTTGCTGTTGTGCCGGTCGTGGAATGGGCGGCCGCGTCGGCGGGGTTTGCGAGAGCGGCCGGCGATGGCGAAATCGGGGCAATCCGGGGAGTTCGAATGACGGACGGGCAGGAATTCAGGCAGGTGGCGCGGGACTGGATCGAACGGAATTTCCCGCCGTCGCTGAAGGGCGGGCAGTTCGTCATCCGCCACTCGCGCGAAGAGCTGGCGGCCATCCCCGCCGACGAACGGCTGTGGAAGCAGCGCATGGGCGAAAAGGGCTGGTCGACCCCAACCTGGCCGGTGGCCTATGGCGGCGGCGGTCTCAGCCTGCAACAGGCGGACATTCTCGCCGAGGAAATGGCGCGAGCCGGCGCCTTCAACCCCATCGGCGGTCTCGGCATCATGATGCTCGGGCCGACGCTGCTCGAATATGGCACCGAGGAACAGAAGCGCCAGCATATTCCGCCCATCGTTCGCGGCGAGCTTGAATGGTGCCAGGGCTTTTCCGAGCCGGGGGCCGGCTCGGATCTGGCGGCGCTTCGCACCCGCTGCGACGACATGGGCGACCATTTCCTGGTCAACGGCCAGAAGATCTGGACTTCGTTCGCCCATCTGGCCGACTGGTGCTTCTGCCTGGTCCGCACCGACACCAGCGTCAAGCAGCAGGGCATCACCTTCCTGCTGATCGACATGAGGACGCCCGGAATCGACGTGCGGCCGATCGAGCTGATCAACGGCGTCTCGCATTTCTGCGAAGTGTTCCTCACCGATGTCCGGGTGCCGAAAGCGAATCTGGTCGGCCGCGTCAACCATGGCTGGGAAGTGGCGAAGCGGCTGTTGCAGCACGAGCGAAGCGGCCTGTCGGCGCGGCGCAACGTCGCCAATGTCGAGCAGGGGCTGGCGGCGCTGGCACGCCGCTATGTCGGGCAGGATGACGAGGGGCGCATCCGCGACGGCGACCTTCGCGCCCGCATCGTCCGCCTGCTGATGCGCCAGGAAGCCTATCGGGCGACGCTGGCGCAGCGCGGCGCCGAACTGGAGGCGGGGCTGCCGGGTTCGGTGCCGATGGCGGCGCTGAAAAATCTCGGCGCCGGCGTGGCGCAGGAACTGAACGAGCTGGCGGTGGAGATCCTGGGGGTCGCCGGCACCGGCGAAGCCGGCGCCGGCTTCGCCGACGACGAGCTCGAGATCACCAGCGGCTGGCTCTATTCGAAGTGCCTGTCGATCTACGGCGGCAGCCACGAAATCCAGAACAATATTCTCGCCAAGCGCGAGCTTGGCCTCCCCGGGGCCTGAGAAGCGGAGCCGATCATGATCCTTCTCTCGGAAGAACAGGCCATGCTGCGGGACATGGCGAAGAACTGGACGGCCGACCGTGCGCCGGTGGCCGCCCTCCGCGCCATTCGCGGCGGCGGCCCCGGCTTCGACCCGGCACTCTACGCCGACATGGCGGAGATGGGCTGGCCGGCCATCCTCGTTCCCGAAAGCGCCGGCGGCGTCGGCCTGGATCTGGTCAGCTTCGGCCTTATCGTCGAGGAACTCGGCCGCAACCTCGTCGCCTCGCCGCTGCTGGCGTCGGCGGCCGGCGCGGCCAGCGCCTTCCTGCTCGGCGACGAAGGCGCCCGCCGGTCGCCGTGGCTGCCGAAGCTGGCCGCCGGCACCAGCGTCGGCGCGCTGGCCGTCGACGACGGCAACCACCACCATCCGGGCCGTCTGGCCGCTACCGCCAGGGCGGCCGGGGGCGGCTTCGTGATCGACGGCCGCAAGCGCGCCGTCACCGAAGGCGGCGCCGCCGATCTGCTGCTGGTCGCGGCCCTTCTCGACGACGGCGCGCCGGCGCTGTTCGCCTGCCCGGCCGATGCGGCGGGGGTCGAGGTTGCGCCGCTCCATCGCATCGATTCGCGGGGCGCCGCCGATATTTCCTTTACCGGGGTGCGGTTGCCGGCGGATTCGCTGCTGGGATCGGGGGAAAGCTATGTCGATTCGGTGCTGGACCGCGTGCGCGCCCTTCTGGCCGCGGAAATGCTCGGCGGCGCAGCGCAGGCCTTCGACACCACGCTCGACTATCTGAAGACGCGGGTGCAGTTCGACCGGCCGATCGGCTCGTTCCAGGCCTTGCAGCACCGCATGGCCGACCTTTACGCCGAGATCGTCCTTGCCCGCGCCGCCGTCTATCGGGCGCTTGGAACCCTGGATTCCGGCGGGCCGGATCCGGCCCGCCAGGTGTCGATGGCCAAGGCGATGGCCGGCGACGCCTTCCGCGCCATGGCGCGGCAGATGATCCAGTTGCACGGCGGCATCGGCATGACCGAAGAACACGACGCCGGTCTCTATCTGAAGCGCGCCCATGTGCTGGACCATCAGTTCGGCAACGCCGCCTTCCATCGCGGGCGCTATGCCCGCCTGCTTGGGATCTGAACGGAGGAAACGATGAAGCTCGACAGCGGGATTGCGGCCGTGGTGACCGGAGGCGCCTCCGGCCTTGGCGAGGCGACGGCGCGCGCCCTGGCGGCGGCGGGGGTCCGCGTCGCCCTCTTCGACATGAACGCCGAGCGCGGCGAAGCGGTGGCGGCCGAGATCGGCGGCCTGTTCTGCATGGCCGACGTGACATCGGAGGCAGCGATCGACGCCGCCTTCCTGAAGGCGCGCGCCGCCCACGGCCAGGAGCGCATTCTCGTCAACTGCGCCGGCACCGGCCGCTCGGTGAAGACCGCCAGCCGCAACCGCGAGACCGGCGAGATCCAGCATTTCCCGCTCGACCTGTTCGAGCAGTTGCTGCGGATCAATCTGGTCGGCACCTTTCGCTGCATCGCCAAATCGGCGGCCGGCATGCTGACGCTGGAGCCGCTGGAGGACGGCGAGCGCGGCGTCATCGTCAACACGGCCAGCGCCGCCGCCGAGGACGGCCAGGTCGGCCAGGCCGCCTATTCGGCCTCGAAGGCCGGCATCGTCGGCATGACGCTGCCGATCGCCCGCGATCTGATGAACGACGGCATCCGCGTCAACACCATCCTGCCGGGCATCTTCGACACGCCGCTGATGGCGCGCGCCCCCGACAAGGTGAAGGAGGCGCTGGCCGCCTCGGTTCCCTTCCCGAAGCGCTTCGGCCGGTCGGTGGAATATGCCAGCCTTGCCCTCGAACTGATTCGCAATTCCTATCTGAACGGCGAGGACATCCGCCTCGACGGCGCCATCCGCATGCCGCCGCGCTGAGCGCGGCGCGGATTTTCCACGGCATCTAGGAATTCCTGTGTGTCACTCTATACATGAACGGTGCGAAACCGACGACATTGAAGCAACAGACATACCGGAGAACAGACGGCCGCATGCCCAGATCATCCGTCATGACCACGCGTGACCAGGATCGCGCCAAGTCCAAGAAGCAGGGCTATGCAAGCCCCACCATCAAGGCGCGCCGTCACCGCATCCTGTCGGAAACGCGCAAGATCATCAGCGAGCAGGACATCGCCGCCGCCACCATGGAAGAGATCGCCCGGCGCGCCGGAGTGGCCAAGCGCACCATCTACAATGCGTTCCAGAGCAAGGAGCGCATGATCGCCGCGGCGATCCAGCAATATTTCGATGTCTATGCGGCGCGGCTGACGTTCCACACCAGGGAAGCGACGGTGGACTGGATGATCGAGCGGCTGGCGGTGGTCGGCCGGCGCAACCTGATGATCCGCAATTACACGCGGGCGCTGATGAACATCTATTATTCGCACGACGCCGATACGGAAATCCGCCGGGCGATCCATGCCATCGCCGAGGAATCCCACGCCCCCTGGGTGCGGGTGCTGCACAAGAAGCGCCAGTTGCAGCCGTGGGTGGACCCGGACGAACTGATCTCGACGCTGGTGGCGCTGCGCTACGCCATCGCCTTCAACTGGGCGGAAGGACGAGTTTCCGACCACGAGTTCATTCTGGTGCTGGTTCGCGGCTTCCTCACCTATATGGCCGGGGCGACCCGTGGGGCGGCGGCCAGGGAAATCCGCGACCGCCTCGCCACGCTGGAAGAAAATCCCTATATCCTCGGCAAGGAGAAGCCGCTGGAACAGGCGCCGCCGGAGACCGGAGAGACGGCCGGAGATACCGCCGGAGAGACGGCCGGAGATACTGGGGAATAGCAGGCGCCGGGGGGGTCAGTCCGTGCGGATCCACACCCCTTTGGTTTGCAGATAGCCGTCGACCATCTCGAAACTGCCTTCGCGGCCGACGCCCGACTGCTTGTAGCCGCCGAACGGCACCGCCGGGTCCATGGCCTGATAATGGTTGACCCAGACCGAGCCGGCGTGAAGGCGCTTCACCATCTGCTGGGCGCGGCCGATGTCCTTCGTCCACACCCCGGCGGCCAGGCCGAAGCTGGTGTCGTTGCCCAGTTCCACCGCTTCTTCCAGGGTGTCGAACGGCATGACGCAGACGACGGGGCCGAAGATTTCCTCGCGGGCGATGCGCATGTTGTTGGTGACGCCGGTGAAGACGGTGGGCGGCACGAACCAGCCGCGATCGAAGGCTTCTCCGGTCAGCCGCCGGCCGCCGGAAACCAGCGTCGCCTCGTCCTCGCCGATGCGGACATAGTCGAGGACGCGGTTCATCTGCCGCTCCGAGACGATCGGGCCAAGCTCGGTTTCGGGGTCGAGGGTGTCGCCGATCTTCATGGCGGCGCCGAAACTGGCGACCCGTTCGACGAACTCGTCATGGATCGGGCGCTCGACGAACAGGCGGGTGCCGGCGCTGCACACTTGGCCGCTGTTGTTGAAAACCCCGAGCGCCGAGAACTGCACCGCGCGCTCCAGGTCGGCGTCGGCGAACACGATGTTCGGCGACTTGCCGCCAAGCTCCATGGTGACTTTCTTGATGGTGGCGGCCGATTCGCGGATGATGCTCTGCCCGGTGGCGCAGGAGCCGGTGAAGGTGATCTTGTCGACGCCCGGATGGCCGGCGATGGCGGCGCCGACATCGCCGAAGCCGTTCACCACATTAAGGACGCCCTTCGGGATGCCGGCCTCCAGGCAAAGCTCGGCGAAGCGGATCGGCGACAGCGTGCCCATTTCCGAAGGCTTGAGGACGACGGTGCAGCCGACGGCCAGCGCCGGCGCGCATTTCCAGGCGGCGGTGAAGATCGGCCCGTTCCACGGCACGATGACCCCGACGACGCCGACCGGCTCGCGCAGGCTGTAGGTCTGCATTTCGAACGGAAAGCTGTTGGCGTAGCTGCTGCCGGTGACGGCGGTCGCCGCGCCGGCGAAATAGCGCAGCAGGCGGATCACCATCGAGCGGATGGCCAGCGACTTGCTGATCGGCCGGCCCATTTCAAGCGTGTCGAGGGTGGCGAGATCCTGCCATTCGCGGTCGATGAGGTCGGCGAGGCGAAGCAGCGCCGCCTGGCGGTCGGCCGGGGTGAAGCGGCTCCATTCGCCCTCGAAGGCGGCGCGGGCGGCCTTCACCGCCCGGTCGACATCCGCTGCGGTGCCTTTGGCCACCTCGGCCAGCCGTTCCCCCGTTGCCGGGTTGCGGACCTTGAAGGTTTCGCCCGACGAGGACGGCACGGCCACGCCGTCGATCACATGCAGCTTGGTGCGGCCATCGAGAAAGGCCGGTTTCTTTGCCTGGGTCATAAGAACTCCTTTTCTGCCCTGGCTCGGGCGGCTCCCCGCCTGAGCTGCGCCATCCTCGCCTCAGGCGGCTCCCCGCCTGAGCTGTGCCATCTGCCCGCGGCCGAAGGCGAAAAGGGCGATGACAACGACCAGAAGCACCGTCACCAGGCTCAGCAGCGACAGGCCGAGCTTCAGCGGGTCGCCGAAGACGCTGTCGGTCAGCCAGCCGACGACCGAGGGACCGACCGTCATGCCGATCAGGCCGGTCACCAGCACATAGATGGCCGACACCCGGCCGCGCAGCGCCTGCGGCGTGACCACCTGCACCGCCGCCGGCCCCATGGAGGCGGTCGAGAGGATGCACATCATATAAAGCGCGAAGAAGACGACGGCGAGCATCGGGCTGGTCACCAGCAGCATGGCGACGGCGCAGGGAATGGCAAGCGCCGCCGTCAGCATGCACCAGAGCAGGTGGGCGTCGTGGCGGCCGCGCTTGTAGAGCCGGTCGACGACGAGGCCATGGAGCGGCAGCGTCATGGCGCCGACGATCTGCGCCACGCCCAGCATCAGGCCGATCTCTTTCGGCGACCAGCCGTGCATGCGGGTGAAGAAGGCCGGCAGCCAGAGCTGGAGGGCGATGGTCGAGGTATAGGCGAGGCCGAAGCCGAGCAGGATCGCCGTGTAGGCGCGGGCATAGCCGCGCATGAAGCGGAGCGCGGTGCCATAGCCGCCGCCCTGCTGCCCAGCTTGCGCGGCGCCGGCCGGGCCGCGGCGGCGCGGCGGTTCGCGGAACAGGAACACCAGGAAGGCCATGGCGATGCCGGGGACGCCGGTGAGGATGAACGCCTGCTGCCACGGTTTGAACAGATGCATGCCCGGCCAGTCGGAGGTGGCGCCCGAAAGGATGATTTCCACCAGCGGCCCGCCGAGCAGGAAGACGATGCCCGCCCCCATCACCCCGCCCATGACGAAGATCGACATGGCCAGCGACACCCGCTCGGGCGGGAAGCTGTCGCCGACGATCGAATAGGCGCCGGTGGAGAAGCCGGCCTCGCCCGCCCCCACCAGCGAGCGCATCGCCGCCAGCCCGGCAAAGCCGGCGACCAGGCCGCAGCCGGCCGCCCCCATGCTCCAGACGGCGACGCAGCCGAACAACACCCAGCGGCGGCTGAACTTGTCGAGCAGCAGGCCGACGGGGATGGCCATGACGCAGTAGAGGACGGCGAAGGCCGCGCCCTGCAACAGGCTGATTTCAAAGTCGCCGAGGCCGGTGTCGGCCTTGATCGGCTCGACCAGGAGAGCAATCAGATAGCGGTCGGCGAGCGAGCGGATGTAGAGCACGAACAGCACCGCCACCGTCAGCCACTGCATGAAGGGGGGCGGATAGCTCTCTGCCGGTTCCACGGCGGTCGGCTCGGCGACGCTGGCCATCATGCTTCTCCCGGAGAACGGTAACGGAAACGGGGGCGGGCGCCGGCCCTCATTGGCCGGCGCTTGCCGCGTTCGCCTGGGCGCGGATATAGTGGCGCAGGCCTTCCAGTTCCTCGTCGTCGAGGGTGCCGAAGGCGCCCATGCCGCGCGACATCAGCGCGCCGTCGTGAACCACCGAGCGGAAGGTGTCGGCGTCCAGCGGCACCGCGGAGCCGCGCAGGTCGGGGGCGGCGCCGCCGGCCACCGCGCCCGGCCCGTGGCAGACCACGCAGCTCTGGTTGAAGACGCTGGCGCCGAGGGCCGCCTTCTTCGGGTCGACGGTGAAGGAACTGTCCTGAAGCACTTCGACCGGAACGATCTGGTGCGGCGGCAGCGTGGCGGTGCCGCCAAGCGCGAAGGTCAGCACCCGGCGCATCTGCTGGCTGTAGGGCCACATCGGATTGCTGGGATAGCTGGAACGGAAGCTGGCGATCACCGTCACATATTGCTTGCCGTCGATGCTGTAGGCGATCGGCGAGGCGAGGATGCCGTTCTGGGCATCGAAGGCCCAGAGCTTTTCCCCCTTGTCGGCGGAATAGGCGACGAATTCACCGGTGGTCTGGCCCTGGAACAGCAGATTGCCGGCGGTCGACAGCAGGCCGCCGCTGAACAGATCCGGTTCCGGCACCGACCAGACCTCTTTCTGCGTCACCGGATTCCAGGCGACGAGCTTGCCGACCGCCGGCGGCGGCGCCGGCAGGCCGCCGACCGGGCCGAGGCCGGAATTGATCATCATGCCGGGGGCGAGCTTGAAGTCCTTGATGTCGGGCGGGTCGATGTGCCAGCGCCCGCCTTCCATCACCGGGATATAGGTGAGGCCGGTCTTCGGGCTGTGCGACATCGCCTGCACGCCGTGGGCACCATAGGGGAAGGGATAGAGCAGGAAGGGCTTGCCGTCGGGGTAGCGGGCGGCCGGATCCTCGATCGGCCGGCCGGTTTCGAGGTCGATCCCGGAAGCCCAGTTCACTTCGGCGAACTTCTCCGCCGACAGCAGCTTGCCGTCCTTGCGGTCGATCACATAATAGAAGCCGTTCTTCGGCGCATGAAGGATGACATCGTGCGGCTGGCCGTCGAGCTCGATCGTCGTCAGCTCGATGTCCATGGCGTTGTTGAAGTCCCAGGTGTTGGCCGGGTTGGTCTGGTAGTGCCAGACATAGTCGCCGGTCTTGGCGTCGACGGCGACGATCGACGCCAGGAACAGATTGTCGCCGCCCTCGGGGCTGCGGATCTTGTCGTTCCAGGGCAGGCCGTTGCCGGTGCCGAGATAGACGCGGTCGTATTTCGGGTCGTAGGTGATGGCGTGCCAGACGGTGCCGCCGCCGCCGAACTTCCACCACTCGCCGGTCCAGGTCTTGGCGGCCATCTCCATGGCGTCGTTCTCGAAGCCATCGGCCGGGTTGCCGGGCACGACATAGAAGCGCCAGGCCTTTTCGCCGCTGTCGATGTTGTAGGCGGTCACATAGCCGCGCGTGGCGTCGTAATCGGCGCCGCCGAAGCCGATGACGACATTGTCGCCGGCGACGAAGGGCGGGCCGGTGATATAGCCGTTCGGCGCCTCGTCGAGCGTCTGCACCGACCAGACCTGCTGGCCGGTCTTGGCGTCGACGGCGATCAGCCGCCCCTCGCGGGTGGCGACGAATACCTTGCCGCGCGCATAGCCGATGCCGCGCACCGCCCAGCCGGCGCGTTCGGCGATCTTCGCTTGCGGCTGGCCGGCGACATCGGGGTCGAAGGTCCACAGCACGTCGCCGGTCTTGCCGTCGAGCGCCGTCAGCACGCTCATGCCGGCGGCGAAATAGACGACACCGTTCACGGCGAGCGGCGTGGTGTAGGCGTCGTGGGCGTCGATGTCGTGATACCAGGCGAGGCCGAGGTTGGTGACGTTGCCGGCGTTCACTTCGTCGAGCGGGCTGTAGTGCAGCTGCTCGTCGTTGCCGCCATAGGTATACCAGTCGCGGCCGAACTGAACGTCGCCGTCGGCGGCCGGCTGGCCGCAGCTTGCAAGACTTCCGACGAGCGCCAGCGCCCCCGCGACCTCCAGAAAGCGTCTCCCCATGTCGTCCCGTCCTTGTCCGCTATCTTGTCCGCAAATCCATGCCAGATACGATTTTATATTGACATAAGTGCATCGTGGTGCAGGTTTGAATCGGAGTCAAGCGGGATTGGCCGTCTTGACGATTTTCTGCGCCGGCGGGCCGTTCCGCCGGCGCGGGCACGAACGAGGGAGAAGAGGAATGCAACAGCACGGCAACGATCGGGGCGGCCGCCGTCAGGCGCTCGGCGCCCTGCTGCTGGCGGGCATGGCGGCCGGAGGGGCGGCCGGCGCCGCCTCGCGGGCCGCCGCCGCGCCGGCCGGCGGCGATTCCGGTGTCGACGAACTGCTGGCCCGCACCGCGATCCAGGAAGTGCTCATGGCCTATGCGCGCGGCAACGACCGCAACGATGTCGCGCTGATTCGCAGTTGTTTCTGGCCGGAATCGACGCACCGGCATGGCGGCTTCAGCGGCAAGAGCTACGATTTCGTCAACGTCGCCGGCGGCATCATCGCCAGGCTGAAGCATTGCGCGCATTTCATCACCAACGTGTCGATCCGGGTGAGCGGGCCGCGCGCCTTCAGCGAATGCTATTATTTCGCCCACCACCGCCGCGACGCCGCCAATGGCGGCGGCGAGGAAGACGCCTTCTTCGAAGGCCGCTACCTCGATTTTCATGAACAGCGCGACGGCGTCTGGAAGATCATCCGCCGGCGCGGCCTCTCCGACCTCACCGTCGTCACCCCGGCGGCGACGCCTTACGCAAGCTGGCCGGAGGGGCAGCACAGCCTCCACGACCGCAACGACGATTATTACCGCATGCTGGCCGAGTTCGAACGCGGCGCCTGAGCGGCTTCGCCGGCCAGGGGCAGGCCGGGCACGCGGGTGCGCGCCACGGCCACCGTGCCGCTGACGCGCGAGACGACGTGGAGGTCGCGCAGCTCCGGCCCGGCCCAGAGGATGTTGGTGGGCATGGAAACCGCGCGGCCGGCCGCATCATAGGCCATGGAGTGGAGCTGCCGTTCGGGGGTCAGCAGCACCAGCCGGTTGGCGAACGGCAGCGTCACCCAGAGATTGCCGGCGGCGTCGAAGGCGATGCCGTCGCAATAGCCGAGGCGGCCGCGCGCCGCTTCCGGCAGGGCGCGGATGGCGTCGATGTGATGGTCCGGCACCACCTCGCCCAGCAGCGGGCCGTAATCCTCGGGCGCGGAGAGGCGGCCGTCGCCGTCGCGCTTCCAGCGGCGGATCCGCCCCTCGCCGGTGAGCGCCACATAGAGATGGCGCCCGTCGGCATCGAGGCAGCAGCCGTTGGGGCCGCGCAACCCCTCGGCGACGATCTCCGCCTTGCCGTCCCGGTAATGGTAGACGAAGCCTTGGCGGTCGGTGCGGCCGATGTTGCGGACATTCCCCCAGGAGGAATGGGTGCAGTAGATACCGCCGTCGGCCGCCACCGCCGGCATGTTGGAGGCAACCAGCCGCCGCCCGCCGAGCGATTCCACCAGTGTCTCGACCGCGCCCGAGCGCGGGTCGATCCGCAGCAGCGGTCCCGGCGTGTCGTGCAGCAGGCCCATTTGCGCCGCGATCAGCATGCCGCCGCTGTCGAGCGCGATTCCGGCGATGGGGCCGGGGCGGGCGACCGGGACCAGCCCGTCCGCCGCCGTCCAGCGCAGCACGCCGCCGCTGTCCGAGAGGTAGAGCGTGCCGTCGGCGGCGATGGCGATTCCCTCGGCGCCGTCGATCCCGGAGACGATGGTGGTGAAGGGGCCGATGTCGGCGCTGTCGGAATCCGGCGCGGCGCCCGGCGCAAAACCGGCGGCGCCGGCAGCCTTGGCGGCCCCGGCGGCGAGCAGGGCGCCGGCGCCGGCCAGCAGCAGGCGTCTGCGGTCGAGCGCAAAATCCATATCAGGCTTCATGTCAGGATTCATGTCAGGCTGGGGCAAAGCCGGCGATCACCCGGTCGGCGACGGCGACCGGCCGGAAGGAAAGCCGCATGCCGCAGGCCGGAGTCACATGGTCGGCGTCGACCAGAACGCCCGGCACCCGGCAGCCGGGGGCGTCGTCGCTTTCGAACAGCACCACCGTATAGGGCACCTCTTGCGAATGGTCGCCCGGCAGCAGGCAGCGGTGCACCGTGGTATAGGTGTAGCAATGGCCCTCTGGCGACACCGCCCGCCATTCGAGACGGGCGTCCGGCTTGCCCGGCACCACTTCAGGCGGATACCAGACATAGGCGCCGCTGTCGGGATCGACGGTGAGGCGCAATTCGCCGGCGGCGAGGCCGTCGTAGAAGCCCTGCAACTGCGGGTCGTCGCTGTGCACCGGATAATCGGGGATGCCCATAGGCCCGCTCCTTTCAGATTCGCGCCAGAATGGCGGTCGAGTGGCTGTTGCCGCCAAGGCCGGCCACGGCGCAGAGGCGGGCGTTCTGCACCTGGCGCGGCCCTTCCTGCCCGCGCAACTGCCGCACGCCTTCGATCAACAGGTTGATTCCCGGCACATAGCCGCCCGACATGTGGCCGCCGCTGGTGTTGACCGGCATCCGCCCGCCCGGGGCGCCATGGCCGGCGGCGTAGAATTTCGCCCCTTCGCCGGGTTCGGCAAGGCCGAGCATTTCCGTCTGCACGATGGCCGAGATGGAAAAGCCGTCATAGACCTGGGCGAGGTCGAGATCTTTGGCGCCGACCCCGGCCATGGCATAGGCCTTGGCCGCCGATTCCTTCCCCGGATAGGCGTAGGTGCAGGGCTTTTGCGTGAACAACACGCCGTGCGGGTAATTGTTGGTGCCGACGCCGACGCCCTGCACCGTCACCACCGGGTGCGGCAGGTCTTTCGCGCGCTCGACGGCGCTCACCACATAGGCGCAGGCGGCGTCTGTCGTCAGGCAGCAGTCGACGGCGCGCAACGGCGTCGAGATCATGCGGCTCTGCCGGTATTCCGCCATGCCCATCGGCTCGCGCCGCTGCGCCCAGGGGGTGATTTCCGCCCATTTCCGGTAGCTGATCGGCACCGCCGCCAGTTCCTCTTCGGACAGGCCGTGGTCGTGGGCGTAGCGGTTGGCCATCGAGGCGAAATAGACCGGCTGGCCGAAGAAGCCGACCGGCATTTCGAACGCGGCCTTCAGATGCTCCCTGGCGTGAAAGCCATAGACGCCGCCCGGCTTCGTCGACTGGATGCCGTAGGGCACGAGCACATGGCTGGCGAGGCCGGCCTCGATGGCGAGCTGCGCCAGAATGAGCGCCTGCCCCGCCGGCGCCGTGCCGCCGGCGACATCGGTGACGGCGGTGAAGGCACGATCCTCCATGCCGATAAGCGGCCCGAGATCGTCCGACCCCGGCACCATGCGGTTGCCTATATAGCCGTCGATGTCGCCCGGCTTCAGGCCGGCGTCGGCGATGGCGGCCAGGCTGGCGCGCACCAGCATCCGCGTCAGCGATTCCTCGGACCGGCGCAGGAACGGCGTTTCGCCGACTCCGGTGATGGCGACTTTTCCACCTTGCATCACTGATCTCCGAAATGGCCGCCGGCGGCCGCCAGCCGTTCGATCCGGGGCGAGGGGGTGAAGGCTTCGCCGTGCGCCGCCTCCAGCGCCCGCAATCGCTCCAGCACCTTCGGCAGGCCCTGAAGCCCGGCCCAGAACATCGGCCCGCCGCGATATTTCGGCCAGCCGTAGCCGGTCACCCAGACGACATCGATGTCGGAGGCGCGGGCGGCGATTCCCTCGTCGAGGATCTTCGCCCCCTCGTTCACCATGGCGTAGAGGATGCGGTCGAGGATTTCGTCGTCGGGCACCTCGCGGCGGCGGACGCCTTGTTTCGCGGCGAATTCCTCGATCACCCGCTGGACGACCGGGGAAGGCGTGTGGCGGCGTTTCTCGTCATAGTCGTAATAGCCGTGGCCGTTCTTCTGGCCGTGGCGGCCCATTTCGTTGAGGATTTCCCGCACCGACAACGACGAGCTGGTCTCGGGGTTCCAGCCGACATCGAGACCGACGAGGTCGCGCATCTGGAAATGCCCCATCGGGAAGCCGAACTCGTAGAGCAGCCGGTCGATCTGTTCGGGGGTCGCCCCTTCCAGCACCAGTGCGTCGCACTGGGTGTTGCGCGCGGCGAGGATGCGGTTGCCGACGAAGCCGAAACCGTTGCCGACGGTGACGCCGATCTTGCCGATCGCTTTCGCCAGCTTGACGGCGGTGGCCACCACCGGCTTCGCCGTGTCCTTGGTGCGGACGATTTCCAGCAGCTTCATGACGTTCGCCGGCGAGAAGAAATGCAGGCCGATGACGCTTTCCGGGCGCGCCGTCGCGGCGGCGATCCGGTCGATGTCGAGATAGGAGGTGTTGGTGGCGAGGATGGCGCCGGGCTTCGCCACCTGGTCGAGCCTGGCGAAGACATCGCGCTTGACGTCGAGATTCTCGAACACCGCCTCGATGACGACATCGGCGTCGGCGACATCGGCGAGCGACAGCGACGGGGCGAGGCAGGCCATGCGCGTTTCCACGTCTTCCGCCCGCATTCTGCCCTTGGCGGCGGTCGCTTCATAGTTGCGGCGGATGATGCCGAGGCCGCGCTGCATCGCTTCCTCGCTGGTTTCGACCAGCGTCACCGGCAGGCCGATGTTGGCGAAGTTCATGGCGATGCCGCCGCCCATGGTGCCGGCGCCG
Organism: uncultured Sandaracinobacter sp.; assembly: GCA_964471485.1. Classification (GTDB taxonomy): domain Bacteria; phylum Pseudomonadota; class Alphaproteobacteria; order Sphingomonadales; family Sphingomonadaceae; genus Sandaracinobacteroides. The sequence continues at coordinate 14,259 of CAYYGQ010000015.1, forward strand.
ATCACCGCTACGCGGTTGACGGCGAGGGGTTGCACCTCGGCGCCGATGTCGGGCACTTTCGCCGCCTGCCGCTCGGCGAAGAAGATGTGGCGCATGGCCGCCGACTGGCTGTCGCGCATCAGTTCGTCGAACAGGTCGCGTTCGCGCTTCATGCCTTCGTCGAACGGACGGTCGAGCGTCGCCTCGATGGCGCGGATGATGTTTTCCGGGGCCTTGAAGCCGCGGAATTTTCTGGCGTTCGCCTTGCGGAAACGGTCGAAGAGTTCGGGGTCGGCGCGCGCTTCGTCGAGTTTTTCGCCACGGTCGCGGATCTTCACCGGCGGCCGCCCTTCGGCGACCACCGCCGCCGCGAAGGCGATGGCGTCGGCGCGAAGCCGGCCTTCGTCGGCGAGCGACTCCAGCAGCCCGACGGCAAGCGCCTCTTTGGCGCCGAACTGGCGGCCGCTGGTGATGAGGTCGAGCGCCTTTTCGACCCCGACCACGCGCGGCAGCCGCTGCGTGCCGCCGGCGCCCGGCAGCAGGCCGAGGTTGACTTCGGGAAGGCCGAAGCGCGCCGACGGCACCGCCAGCCGATGATGGCAGACCAGCGCCATTTCCAGGCCGCCGCCAAGCGCCGTGCCGTGGATGGCGGCGACGACCGGCTTCGGGCTGTCCTCGACCATCGCCAGCACGTCGCGAAGCGAGGGGTCGACCGGCGGCTTGCCGAATTCGCTGATGTCGGCGCCGGCGAAAAAGGTGCGCCCGGCGCAGAGCAGGACGACGGCCCGCGCCCGCTCGTCGGCCAGCGCCTGTTCGAGCGCCCTGGCGATGCCCTGCCGCACCTTGGCGGAAAAGGCGTTCACCGGCGGCGAATCGATGGTTAGAATCGCGACTTCGCCCTCGATGTCGAGGGTGGCTACCTCATTGACCTGCATCGGCTGCCTCATTCTCTGGCTGTTGGCCGCGCGCGGATTCGCGGGCGCGTTCTCGGATATAGCTGCGGATGGCTTCCACCCCGGCGCGGTCCAGCTCGGCGAAGCGCGGCATGCTGCGTTCGAGGAGGGCGCCGTCGTGCACCACCTGATAGAAGCTCTCGCCGTCCTGGGCGATCAGCGAGCGCCGCAGATCGGGGGCCGCGCCGCCGGCGACGACGTTGCCGCCATGGCAGAGCGTGCAGCGCTGGACGTAGAGGGCGGCGCCGGCGGCGGCAGCAGCGGCGTCGATCGGCGCGCCGTTGTCGGCGAAGGGCTGCACTTCGCCGCCGGCCGCCGGCAGCGCGTCCTCGCCGTCGAGGGCGAAGGTCAGCAGCCGCCACTGCTGGGTGCGATAGTCCCATTCCGGGTCGATGCCGATGCCGCCGGGGAAGCGGGCGCCGGCGACGACGCTGACATATTGCCGGCCGCCGGCCCGATAGCTGATCGGATTGGTCATCACCGCCGTTCCGGCGTCGAACGACCACAGCTCTTTGCCGGTCGCGGCTTCCATGGCGACGAAGCGGCCGGTGGCGCGGCCCTGGAACAATAGCCCGCCGGCGGTCGCCAGCGTGCCGCCGCCGCCGCGCATGGTCGGATAAGGGGTGCGCCAGGCTTCCCGCTGCGTCGCCGGATTCCAGGCGAGTAGGAAGCTGGTCGGCGGCCGCGGCGTCAGGTCCGGCGGCGGGTTGCCGACGCCGTTGTTGCGGATGAGCGGCTCGCTCGCATAGCGGAAGTCGCGCAGGTTCTCGGGGTCGGTATAGACGCGGCCCTGGTCCATGGCCGGAATATAGACAAGCCCGGTCGCCGGGCTGATCGACATCGCCTCGATATTGTGGGCGCCGTAGGGCGACGGATAGACGATCGCCGCCTTGCCGTCGGGGAAGCGCGCCTCTGGTTTTTCCACCGGGCGGCCGCTTTCGAGGTCGATCCGTTCGGCCCAGTCGACGGGGACGATCGGCTCGGCCGAGATCAGCTTGCCGTCGTCGCGGTCGAGCACATAGAAGAAGCCGTTCTTGGGCGCCGTCAGCAGCACCCGGCGCGGCTTGCCGTCGATGGCCATGGTCGCCAGCGTCAGATCCATGTCGGCGTTATAGTCCCAGGTTTCACCGGGGTTGATCTGATAGTGCCAGAGATATTCGCCGCTGTCGGGGTCGAGGGCGATGACCGAGCAGACGAAGAGATTGTCGCCGCCATCGGGGCTGCGGATCTTGATGTTCCAGGGCGCGCCGTTCCCCGTGCCGATGTAGAGGCGGTCCAGTTCCGGGTCGTAGGCCATGGCGTTCCAGACCGTGGCGCCGCCGCCATATTGCCACCATTCGCCGGTCCAGGTGCCGGCGGCCATTTCCATGGCGTCGTTCTCGAAGCCGTCGGCCGGATTGCCGGGAACGGTGTAAAAGCGCCACGCCTGTTCGCCGGTGGCCTGGTCGTAGGCGGTGACATAGCCGCGCGTCGGCGCGAAGTCGGCGCCGCCGTGGCCGATCACCACCTTGTCCTTGAACACCCAGGGGGCGCCGGTGATGTAGCGCTTGTCGTCGGCGTCGGTGGTCTGCGCGCTCCAGACCAGGGCGCCGGTTCTGGCGTCGAGCGCGATGAGGCGGCCATCGAGCGTGCCGACGAAAATCCGCCCGTTGGCATAGGCGACGCCGCGGCTGCCCCAGGCCGCCCGCATCTTGTCGCCGGCAACCTTCGCCACTTCGGGATCATATTGCCAGAGCACGCGGCCCGACAGCGGATCGACGGCGTGGACGACGCTTAAGCCCCCGGCGAAATAGAGCACGCCGTCGACCGCGACCGGGTTGGTGAGACTGCTGCCCGGCAGGTCGATGTCGGTGTGGCTGGCCAGGGCGAGGCGGCCGATGTTGCCGGTGTCGATGTCGCCGAGCGGGCTGTAATGGGCGGCGCCGGGGCCGTCGTAGTCGGGCCAGTCGTCGCCGGCGGCCTCGCTGGCGGCGACGCCTGGAAAAAGCTCGATCGCCCCGGGCGCCCCGGGCGTGCCGTTGCCGCCGCAGCCGGCCAGCAGCAGCATGGTGGCGCACAGCAGATGAAAGCGGACAGCCATGTCGTTCACCCTCCGATGGTGCGGTCGGAGGGCCAGTATTTCCGCCGCAATTCCTTCTTGTTGACCTTGCCCATGACGGTGCGGCCGATATCGTCGACGAATTCGTAGGAGCGCGGGCATTTGAATCCGGCCAGTTGCTTGCGGCAGAAGGAATCCAGTTCGGCGGCGGACGGCGGGTTCGGCCCGTCTTTCAGAATGACCAGCGCCTTCACTTCCTCGCCCATTTCGGCGTTCGGAACGCCGATGACGGCGACATCGGCGACGCCCGGATGCCCAAGCAGCACCTGTTCGGTTTCCGCCGGATAGATGTTGACGCCGCCGCTGACGATCATGTCGGAGGCGCGGTCGGTGATGAACAGATAGCCTTCGTCGTCGACATAGCCGATCTCGCCCAGCGTGAAGACGCCGGGGGCGGCGTGCGCCGCCGCGGTTTTTTCGGGGTCGCCTTCATAGACGATGCCGCGGCCGCTGCTGTCGTGGAAATAGACCCGCCCCTCCTGGTTGGGGCCGAGCGGCTTCAGATCGTCGCCGAGGATGCGGATTTCGAACGGCGGCAGCGCCCGCCCCACCGAACCCGGCCGCTCCAGCCATTCGGGCGAAGTGATGAAGGTGGTGGAACCGGCCTCGGTGCCGCCATAGGCCTCCACCAGAATCGGCCCGAACCAGTCGATCATCGCCCGCTTCACCTCGCGCGGGCAGGCGGCCCCGGTGTGGGCGAGGCGCTGCATCGACGACAGGTCGTATTGGCGCCGCACCGCTTCCGGCAGCGCCAGCAGGCGCTGGAAATGCGTCGGCACCATGACGACGCCGGCGATCCTGTAGCGCTCGATCTTCGCCAGCGTCTCCTCGGCGTCGAAATGGTTCGACACCACCACCGTGCCGCCGGCGAACAGGCTGCGCGCCGTGGTCAGCGGGCCGGTATGGTAGAGCGGCCCGACCACAAGCCCGGGCCACGGCGTGCGCCGTTCCCGCAGCACGTCCGCCAGTTCGCCGACGGTTGCGGCGCGCGGCCAATATTGCGGCGGCGTCTCGGTCGCTTTCGGCTTGCCGGTGGTGCCCGAGGTATAATGGAGGTGGGGGAGGGGCTGCGAATCCGTCGGCGGTTCGCTTGCCGGGGCGGCGTCGAGCCACGCCTCGAACGGCACCACGCCCGCCGTCGGCGGGCAGCGCCAGCCCACCACCGTGGAAACGCCGGCGGCGCGCGCCGCTTCAAGGCCGATGGCCAGCGTCTCCGGGCCGACGAACAGCAGCGAGGCGCCCGAATCGCCAAGGATATAGCCAAGCTCGCCCGCCTTCAGATGGTAGCTGACCGGCACCGTCGACACCGCGCCTTCCATGCCGCCGACATAGACCAGCACCGCCTCGGCGCAGTTCTGGGCGAACACCGCCGCCCGCCGCCGGCCGTCGACCGCGCGCGCCAGCGCGTTCGCCGCCCGGTTCAGCAGCGGATCGAGCTGTCGCCAGCTATACTGGACCCGGTCGTCGGCCAGCGCCAGTTCGTCCCGGCGGCCTTCCTCCACATTCCGAAGCGTCAGCGACACGTCCGTTCCTCCCTCAAGACCCTCAGCGGACCGGCAGTTCCTTCAACTGGGCGATCTTCAGCTTGCCGAGCTGCGACAGGTGCACTTCGTCGGGGCCGTCGGCCATCCGCAGGAAGCGGGCGCTGACGAAGGCGGTGGCCACCGGCGTGTCGTCGGTGAAGCCCATGGCGCCGAACGCCTGCATCGCCCGGTCGGCCACCCGCTGCGCCATCAGCGGCGCCACGATCTTGATGGCGGCGATCATGTCCTTGGCTTCCTTGTTGCCGACGCGGTCCATGGCGTCCGCCGCTTTCAGCGTCAGCAGCCGCGCCTGCTCTACCTCGCAGAAGCTGTTGGCGATGTCCTGGCGGATGCTCGACTGGGCGGACAGCGGCTTGCCGAACGCCACCCGCTCGTCCACCCGCCGCGCCATATATTCGAGCGCGCGCTGCGCCTGGCCGATCAGGCGCATGCAGTGGTGGATGCGCCCCGGCCCCAGGCGGCCCTGGGCGATCTCGAAGCCGCGCCCCTCGCCAAGCAGCAGATTCTCGGCGGGAACGCGCACATTCTTGAACAGGATTTCGCAATGGCCGCCGGGCGAGTGCTGGGTGTGGAACACCGGCAGCGAGCGAATGATTTCGATTCCGGGGGTATCCGCCGGAATGAGGATCTGGTTGTGCTGCTGGTGGCGCGGCTTGTCCGGGTTCGCCGTCCGCCCCAGCAGGATATAGAGCTTGCAGCGCGGGTCCATGGCGCCCGAAATCCACCATTTGCGGCCGTTCACCACATAGTCGTCGCCGTCGCGCTCGATCGTCGTGGCGATGTTGGTGGCGTCGGACGAGGCGACATCCGGCTCGGTCATCACATAGGCGGAACGGATGTCGCCGGCGAGCAGCGGCTCCAGCCAGCGCTGCTGCTGCTCGGCCGTCGCATAGCGGGCGAGGATTTCCATGTTGCCGGTGTCGGGCGCCGCGCAGTTGAAATATTCAGAGGCGCCCAGCACCCGCCCCATCAGTTCGGCGAGCGGCGCATATTCGAGGTTGCTGAGGCCCGGCGACCATGGCGCATATTCGTGCGGCAGGAACAGGTTCCAGAGACCGGCCTTCTTCGCCTCGGCCTTGATCCGCTCGGTCCCCGGCCACACCTGCCAGAGGTTGGCGGCATCGCCGAGAAAGGCATCGCGCTCGCGCTCGATCGGAT
>CAYYGQ010000016.1:0-19733 GCA_964471485.1 uncultured Sandaracinobacter sp.
GGTTTCGTTGTTGGCGTGCTGGACGGCCACCAGCGCCCCTTCCGGGATGTCGGGCAACTGCACGCGGCCGTCGCCATCCACCGGAAGAATCGTCGCGCCGGCCGCCGCCTGCAACACCGCCGGATGCTCGGTGGCGCCCACCATGCGGCAGGAACAATCGGCGCCGTTCAGCGCCAGCGACAAGGCCTCGGTGCCGCCGCTGGTGAAGATCAGGCTGTCGGCCGCAACCCTGAAGAAAGCGGCGATCTCCTCGCGCGCTTCGCCCAGCGCCCGCCGGGCCGCCCGCCCCGGCCCATGCACCGACGACGGATTGGCCCAGAGGCCCGCCGACAGCGTTTCCGCCGCCTCGTCCATGGCGCGGCGCGCTTCGGGGTGAAGTGGGGCGGTCGCCGCCCAGTCGAGATAGGCGCCCGGCCCGGTGCTGCTGTTCTTCATGATGCTTGCAATTCCGCGACTCGCTTCCTTATAGACCGGCTTGTCGTCGATACCACAGCCGGCGCGACGGAATTGCGCCGGCCATGCTTTAGGAAACCATCGTGCCGGAAGTGATTTTCCCCGGGCCGGAAGGCCGTCTCCAGGGGCGTTACCAGCCGGTCGGCAAGCCCCGGCCGATGCTGGCCATCATCCTGCACCCGCATCCGCAGGCCGGCGGCACCATGAACCATCCGATCGCCAAGGCGCTCTATCAGATGTTCGTGGCGCGCGGTTTTGCAACGCTCCGCCTCAATTTTCGCGGCGTCGGCCGTTCGGAAGGCGAATTCGACAACGGGGTGGGCGAACTGTCGGATGCCGCCGCCGCCCTCGACTGGTTGCAGGCGATGAACCCCGAATCGTCGGGCACCTGGGTCGCCGGCTACAGCTTCGGTGCGCTGATCGGCATGCAGCTTTTGATGCGGCGCCCGGAAATGAAGGGCTTCATTTCCATTTCGCCGCCGGCCAACCTCTATGATTTCGGCTTCCTCGCCCCCTGCCCCTCCAGCGGCATCATCGTCCAGGGCACCGCCGACGAAGTGGTGGCGGAAAGCGCCGTCCAGAAACTGGTCGACAAGCTGAAGACGCAGAAGCACATCACCATCGACTATGAGAAGGTGGAAGGGGCCAACCACTTCTTCGCCAGCGAAATGCCCGAGATGATGGGCCTGGTCGAGCGCTACCTCGACCGCCGCCTGCTGACCGACCGCTAGGGAAGCGCCAGCCGCCCGCCGGCCATGGGGCGCGGCACGCCGGTGGTTTCGGGCCAGCTCAGCGGCAGGCCGCGCAGATGGCGGACGGCAAGCCAGCCGAAGCATTCCGCCTCCAGCGCGTCGCCGTTCCAGCCCAGTTGCTCGACCGGGGCGACGGCAAGGCCGGCGCGTTCGCCCAGCATCGCCATCAGCACCGGGTTCAGCCGGCCGCCGCCGGTGACGAACAATCGCGTCAGCGCCACCGGCAGGCGGCGAAGCGCCAGCGCCACGCTGGCGGCGGTGAAGGCCGTAAGCGTCGCCGCGCCATCCGCCACCGAGAGGCCGGAAAGCAGTTGCGGCGAAAAGGCGTCGCGGTCGAGCGAGCGCGGGCCGTCGGCCTGGAAATAGGGGTTCGCCAGCAGCGCCGAAAGCACGGCTTCCGCCACCCGGCCGCTGGCCGCCAGCGCGCCGTCGCGGTCGAAGCGCGCAGCCCTGTGGCGCATCACCCAGTCGTCCAGCAGGGCATTCCCCGGGCCGGTGTCGAAACCGCCCCAGCGCGCGCCTTCGTCGGCCGGGTTTTCGAACCAGGTGAGGTTGGCCACGCCGCCGATATTGAGGACGCCGACCGCCTCCTCGAAGCCGGCCAGCCGCGCCCGGTGATAGCCGGGGGCAAGCGGCGCCCCCTCGCCGCCGGCCGCCACATCATTGCCGCGGAAATCATAGACCACCGGCCGGCCGGCCAGATTCGCCAGCAGCGCGGCATCGCCGATCTGCCAGGTGAAGGGCCGCTTCGCCCCCGAACTGTTCGGCCGGTGGGCGACGGTCTGGCCGTGAAAGCCGATGAGGGTGGCGCGTTCGCCCCCCGAAAGCGCCCGAATCGCCTCGGCGTGGGCGCGGGTCAGCATGGCGGCGGCGGCGTCCACCAGCGGGTCCGGACCGGGGGCCGCCATGGCCAGCGCGCGCGTGCACGCCGCGCGGATTTGCGCCCGCTCGGTGTCGGCATAGGGCCGTCCGGCAAAGGCGACGGCGCGAATCAGGCCTTCGCCGTCGGTTTCCAGCAGGGCGGCGTCCACCCCGTCGGCCGAGGTGCCCGACATCAGCCCGATGACGAGATGCTTTGCGTTGCCCATGGCTTGCTCTAGAGCGTGCCCCATCATGACCTACAAGAGCGAATATCTGCGGACGCTGGCCAGGCGCGGCTATCTGCACCAGTTGACCGACCCGCAAGCGATCGACACGCGCGCCGCCGCCCTTGGCAAGGGTGGCACGCTCATCGCCTATATCGGCTTCGACCTCACTGGCCCGTCGCTCCACATCGGCCATCTGATGTCGATCATGATGCTGCGGCGCCTGCAACAGCATGGCGGCAAACCGATCGCGCTGATGGGCGGCGGCACCACCAGGGTGGGCGACCCCTCCGGCAAGGATACCCAGCGGCAATTGCTGGACGACGAGACCATCGCCGCCAACAAGGCCTCCATCCGCCGCGTCTTCGAACGCTTCCTGCGCTTTGGCGACGGCCCGACAGACGCCCTGATGCTCGACAACGCCGAATGGCTGGGCCAACTGAACTACATCGACTTCCTGCGCAACTATGGCCGCCATTTCAGCGTCAACCGCATGTTGACGATGGACAGCGTCAAGCTTCGCCTCGAACGCGAGCAGCCGCTTTCCTTCCTGGAATTCAACTATATGGTGCTGCAAAGCTATGATTTCGTCGAACTCAACCGCCGCCACGGCTGCGTCATGCAGATGGGCGGCTCGGACCAGTGGGGCAACATCACGCAAGGGGTGGACCTGGGCCGCCGCGTGCTCGGCGCCGAGCTTTACGGCCTGACCACGCCGCTCATCACCAACGCCGACGGCTCGAAGATGGGGAAAACCGCATCGGGCGCCGTCTGGCTGAACGCCGACATGCTGCCCGACTGGGATTACTGGCAATATTGGCGCAACGTCGACGACCGCGATGTCGGCCGCTTTCTCCGCCTGTTCACCGACCTGGCCGACGACGAGATCGAACGGCTGGAGGCGCTCGAAGGCGCCGCCATCAACGACGCCAAGATCGCGCTGGCGAACGCGGCGACGGCGCTTTGCCGGGGCGGCGAAGCAGCCGCCCGCGCCGAGGAAACGGCGCGCGCCACCTTCGCCGAAGGCGGCGCCGGCGAAGCGCTGCCACGAATCGCCGCCGCCTTCCCGATCGCGCTGGTGGAGGCGCTGGTGGCAAGCGGCCTTGCCGCTTCGAAAGCCGAGGCAAGGCGCAAGATCGGCGAAGGCGCCGTCCGCATCGACGGCGAGCCGGTGAAGGACGAAGGCAGGGCGATCCCCGGCCCGGCCAGGCTAAGCCTCGGCAAGAAGCGCCACGCCCTGCTGACGGACTGAGCGGGCTAGGCCCCGCCCCACGCTTTTGCCAAGGGCGGTGCGATCCGCAGCAGGTCGACGGCGCGGGCGGCGATCTGGCGGCTGATTTCGGCGGTGGTTTCGGGGCGCAGATAAAAGGCCGGCACCGGCGGCAGCACGATCGCCCCCATTTCCGTTGCCGCCACCATGTTCCGCAAATGCGCCAGCGTCAGCGGCGCCTCGCGCGCCAGCAGCAGCAGCGGGCGGCGCTCTTTCAGTTGCACGCCGGCCGCCCGCACCAGCAGATTGTCGTCCTGGCCATGGGCGATGGCCGAGAGGCTCCGCATCGAGCAGGGGGCGACCAGCATTCCGGCCACCGGATGCGAACCCGAGGAAATGGCGGCGCCCAGGTCGTGGACCGGATGCACCTGGGCGGCAAGCGAGCGGAGTTCGGCTTCCGCCCCCTCGCCCAGTTCAAGCGCCAGCGTCCGCGCCGCCATCGGCGACAGCACCAGGTCGATGGCCGCGCCGACCGCGCGCAGCGCCCGCGCGCAATCGAGGGCGAGGATGGCGCCCGAGGCGCCGGAAACCCCAAGGACGACGCGCATCATCCGCACAACCCTGCCAGGATTTCGGCGGCGCGGCGCTGGTGCGCTGGATCAAGCGCCATCGCCCGCCCCCACGCGCGCGTGGTCTCGCCGCCGATCTTGCCGGTGGCGTCGAGGCCGAGCTTGCCGGCCAGCCCCTCCCGGGGCGACGAGAAATCGAGATAGTCCATCGGCGTGCCGTCCAGCACCAGCAGATCGCGCGCCGGGTCCATGCGCGTCGCCATCGCCCACAGCACATCGTCCCAGTCGCGGGCGTCGATGTCGTCGTCCACCACCACCAGCATCTTGGTATAGCTGAATTGCGGCAGCATGCTCCAAAGCGCCAGCATGACGCGGCGCGCCTGCCCCGGATAGCGTTTCCGAATGCGGACGACGGCCAGCCGATACGAGCAGGCGGCCGGCGGCAGATAAAGATCCAGCACTTCGGGGATCTGCGCCCGCACCAGCGGCAGCGTCAAATCGTTGAAGACTTCGCCGATCACCGAAGGCTCGTCGGGCGGGCGGCCGGTGACGGTGGAAAGGTAAAGCGGATCGGGCCGGGCGCGGACGGCGGTGACGCGCAGCAGCGGGAACGGCTCGGCGGCGTTATAATAGCCGGTGTGGTCGCCGAACGGGCCTTCCATCGCCGTCTCGCCCGGAAAAACCTGCCCCTCGATCAGCATTTCGGCGCGCGCCGGCGCCAGCATCGGCACGGTCGCGGCCGGCGCCAGCTCGGCGCGCTCGCCGCGCAGAATCCCGGAAAAACCCAGTTCCGAGACATTTTCCGGCAAGGGCAGCGCCGCCGCCAGCAGCGTCGCCGGGTCGGCGCCAAGCGCCACCACCACCGGCATCGGCTGCCCGGCCTCGGCCCAGCTGCGGGCGTGCGCGGCGCCGCCCCGCTGCGGCAGCCAGCGCAGGATCAGCCGGTCCGGTCCCAAAATCTGCAAGCGGTAAACGCCGAGATTGTAGCTGGAAATATCGCGGGCGGCGCTGCCGCAAGGGCGGGTCAGCACCACCGGCCAGGTGACCAGCGGGCCGGCATCCTCCGGCCACGGTGTCTGCGCCGGAACGGTGTCAAGCCCGGCCAGCGCCTCGCTTTGCAGGCCGCCGCGAACCAGCTTCGGCCGCGTCAGCAGCCCGGCTTTCAGCAGCGGCCAGCGCGACAGCGCATCCCGCGCCCCCTCCAGCGGCGCCGGCGAGCGAAGCGCCGCCAGAAATTCCCCGAAGGCCGGCACTTCATCCAGGGCAAGGCCAAGGCCGGCGGCCACGCGCGCCCTGGTTCCGAACAGATTGGCCACGACCGGCATCGAGGCGCGGGCGCCATCGGCTTGCAGCGCATGGTCGAACCGAAGCACCGGCCCGCCGGCGCGCAACGCCTGCACCTGCACCGCCGTCATTTCGTGCCGCAGGCTTAGCGGCGCGGCAATCCGCGCCAGATCGCGCCGCGATTCGGCATGGGCAAGAAAGGCGCGAAGATCGGGAAATACCGGCAGTCGCCGCATGGATCAATTCCTTAGTAATCTTCGATTATTAGCAGCGTTATTTGGTCGCATCTTGATTTCCATCAACAGAGCATGCGGTCGCGGATGCTAACAGGCGACATGTTCGCGCAATCGCTGCAATCGGTCTCGGGGCCGCTGCCCGCCCTCGTCCGTCGCCTGCCGGCCCCTCCACTGCCGCCCGCCCTGCTGTCGGCGGCCTTCACCTGGCTGCTCGGCTCGGCGCTGCGGCGCCATCCGGGCGTGCTGGCGCGCATGGGCGAGGCCGCGAACGCCCGTTTCCTGCTCGACGCCACCGACGCGCCGACGCTGCTGCTGCTGCACCCATCGGCGCGGCGCCTGAGCGCGTTGCCGAGGCGCGCGGCGCCGCCGGCGCACGACGCCGCCATCCACGGCAGCCTCGGCGCCTTTCTGGCCATGCTGCACGGCGCCATCGACGGCGACGCGCTGTTCTTTTCCGGCGCGCTTGCCATCGGCGGCGACACCGGCGCCGTCCTTGCGCTCCGGAACGCCCTCGACGATGCCGAGATCGACCTGGCGGCGGAACTGGCGGCGCTGGCCCCCCCGGCGGCGCCGCTGCTGCGGCTGGCCGTGCGCGGCCTCGAGCGCCACACCGGCCTGCTGCTGGCGCGGCCGACGACAGCAGCGCTTCGATGATGGAACTGGTCTGCCCGGCGGGAACGCCCACCGCCCTTCGCGCCGCCGTCGAAGCCGGCGCCCACACCGTCTATTGCGGCTTCGCCGACGAATCGAACGCGCGGAATTTTCCCGGATTAAACTTCAGCCGCGCCGAACTGGCCGAAGCGGCCGCCTTCGCCCACGCCCGCGGCGCCCATGTCTATGTCGCCATCAACACCTTCCCAAGGGCCGGCGCGCAACAGATCTGGCACCGCGCCATCGCCGACGCCGAAACCTGCGGCGCCGACGCCGTCATCCTCGCCGACCTCGGCCTCCTCGCCTACGCCGCCGAACGGCACCCGAAGCTCCGCCGCCATCTTTCGGTGCAGGCCGCCGCCGCCAACCCGGATGCCATCAACCTCTATGCCTCGGCCTTCGGCGTGAAGCGGGTGGTGCTGCCACGCGTGCTTTCGGTGCAGGAAATCACCGCCATCAACCGCGAAATCGACGTCGAAACCGAAGTGTTCGTGTTCGGCGGCCTTTGCGTGATGGCGGAAGGGCGCTGCTCGCTTTCCTCCTATGCGACCGGCCTTTCCCCCAACATGAACGGGGTGTGCTCGCCGGCAAGCCACGTCGATTACCGCGACCAGGGCGACACGCAGGAGGCGCGGCTTGGCGGCTTTCTCATCCACAAAACGCCAAAAGGCGGCGTTTCCCCTTACCCGACGCTTTGCAAGGGCCATTTCGTCTCGCCCGATCACAAGGGCAACGCCATCGACGGCCATCTCTTCGAGGATCCCGTCAGCCTGGATGCAACCGAACTGATCCCGCAACTGCAAAAGGCCGGCGTCAAGGCGCTGAAGATCGAAGGCCGCCAGCGCAGCCGCGCCTATGTGGCGCAGGTGGTGCGCGCGTTCCGCGCCGCCGTCGAAGCGCTGGAGGCCGACCAGCCGATGCCGGCCGGCCTACTGCGGCAACTGACCGAGGGGCAGGCGGCCACCACCGGCGCCTACCGGAAAACATGGCGGTGAGGATGGACCTCACGGTCGGTCCCATCGCCTTCTTCTGGGACGCGGAACGCGTTCGCGAATTTTATCGCGGGCTGGCGAAAGCGCCGGTCGCCCGCGTCGTCATCGGCGAATGGGTGTGCTCGAAGCGCCTGCCCTTCTGGCGGCACGAGATTCCAGACGCCATCGCGGCCTTGCAGCAGGCGGGGAAGGAAGTGGCGCTGTCGACGCTCGCGCTCATCACCCTCGTCCGCGAGCGGAAAGACACCGCCGAACTGCTGGACATGGGCCTCCCCGTCGAAGTGAACGATCTTTCGGCGCTTTATCACATCCCCGAAGGCACGCCCTTTCAGGTGGGACCGATGGTGAACGTCTACAACGAGGGGACGCTCCAGTGGCTGGCGCAGCGCGGGGCAACGCGCATTTCGCTGCCGCCGGAACTGCCGCTTGCCTCGGTGGCGGCGCTGGCCGAAGCGGGGCGGAAAGCGGGGGTCGCCGTCGAGGTGTGGGGGCACGGCCGGGTGCCGCTGGCCATTTCCGGGCGCTGCTACCATGCCCGCCTGCACGGCCGCTCGAAAGACAGTTGCCAGTTCGTCTGCGGCGACGATCCCGACGGCCGCGATGTCGACACCCTGGACGGCCAGAAATTCCTCACGGTGAACGGCGTGCAGACCCTTGGCCGCACCGTCACCACCGCCGCCCGCCAGATCGGCGAACTGGAAGCGGCCGGCGTTGCCTCGCTCCGCCTGTCGCCGCACATCGGCGATTTCGCGGGCGTTGCGCGGGCCTGGGCGCAAGCGCTTGCCGGCGACCGCGAAGCGCTGCTGCCGGCGCTCGACCGGCTGCTGCCCGACGCCATTTTCTCCGACGGCTTCCTCGCCGGCCGCGCCGGCGCCAGCATGGGCGAGGCCGTCGCCTAGCCGCCCCCACATGTTCATGGATCAAACCTGCTGCGCCGACCGAGACAATGCCTATTGCTTCGGCCCTACCTCCGGCGAGAAATTCCGGGTGAGATAGTGGATGATCGCATCAAGATCGGATGTCGTGCCCTGGGCGCCCATCGCCTCCATGCTTTCCACGACCTCGCGCCACCCGCTTTCCGGGTGCCGCTGCCCGGAGACGATCTCGGGCGCATGGCATTCCGAACAGACTCTTAGCAAGGCATCGCGTCCAGGAGCGGCCGGCAAATCACTGCCTGACACCTGCGCCGCTGTCCGGACACTGAAGAAAGCCACTAGCAAGGCTGCGAAAACGGCAATTCCCATAGATAAAAATCTTCCATATCGGACCATGGACACGCCGCTTTCCAAATTATCTCTTAGAGATTTGATCAAATTCCAGAAATAAAATTTCTATTAAAAAGAATAATTGTTTATTATTATGTAATGATATTTGCAAATTTATTTTCATTCTTTGCGAACAGAACTTGCTGGCTTCTTTGCTGCGATCGCTTCGATCTCTGCCATGGCGCGCCCACCAAGACTCGTCGGCAGCGTAATCCGCGAAGGAAGCACGGGCTGCTCCGCCGAACCGAAGAACATTGCATAAGCCTCGTTGGCGCCCCTGGTATCGACACGGCCCGTATTCGGATCGGGCACGAGGAACACCCGCAACATGACGATGTCGCCCATCGTCATGCCCTCGCCGGCAAGCCAGGTCTTGAACTTCTCGTAGATGATCGAAACCTGCGCCTTGGTATCGGCGCCCACAGGAATCGGGGTGCCTCCCGACCCTGCCGTCGTGCCGGATATGAACACATAATCATAGCCGGCGGGAACCCGAACCAGATTGGAGAGCGGGCTGCCCGGTCTTTCCGTGCGCCGGATCTCCTCGGCATTGACGAGGCCAGCCGAGAAGAGCGCGGTGCCCAGAAGCAAGGCGCCAAACAATTTCTGCAACATTCGAATCCTTTTCAATATCAGGCAAACCGATCCGGCCGGAACGGCTCGAGAGGAACGGTTTTTGCTCCGTCGAGCACTTCGACCGCCACCAATTGGCCAATGGCTGGTCCCATGGTCATGCCGCTGTGCATCGCGGCCACATAGAGGTTCGGCACATTCGGCAACGCGCCGACAATCGGCAGGCCGTCTTTCGGCAACACACGGTGGCCAAGCGTTACCCGATCCAGTTTCGCGTCTCGAATTTCTGGAACATATTCCGCTGCGACCTTGAGCAGTGCCTCGCCTTCCGCGGGCGATCCCTTGGCGTCGAACGGCGTTCCCAGCGTCGAGTAGGTCACGAACTCTCCGCCTGGATTCTGCTTGATATGCGCGCGAGGCGTGTAGGCAATTCGTGCCAACGACGTTGGCCGCTTCACCGTGTGCGCGATCATGCCGAGGCTCGACCGCAAGGGAATGTTCGCCCCCACCATGGCCGCGAGCGGTTCGCAGCCCAGCCCCGCGGCGAGAATTACATCGTCGGCTTCAAGGTCTCCGTCTGAAGTGCGGACTTTGGAAACCCGCTCGCCCGCCACGTCGAATCCGGTCACAGCCACTGGAAACTTCACGACGGCGCCATGGCGCTCGGCGGCCGCCAGCAAGGCCAGAGTCGCCTGCACCGGCTCGACCGTACCATCAATTCCACTGAACGAGATCAAGTCCGCCGGCCCAAGGTGCACGGATGGCAGCAGCAGGCTGAATTCGCGCGGGTCGATGATGGTGACGGGGTATCCCCAGGAACGCTGGCGCAAGATCGAAGCGCGAATCCGTTCGGCCCGTCCAGCGTCGTCGGTCCAGGTGATGTTGCCGCCCCATTGGACAGGAAGTTTGTCTACACCGATTTCGGCCTGCAAACGATGCCAGCCCAGAATACCAAGCGTGTTCAGATCGCCATAAGCCTTGGGCTGCTTCCCGGCGGCATTGAGCCAGGCGAATGCGTCTTTGGTGGCCCCGGCCGTGGGCCTCTCCTTTTCGATCACCGTCACATGCGCGCCCGACTTGGCGATATGGTAGGCGATGGAGGCTCCGAGGATCCCCGCCCCGATCACCACCACGCGCCGGCCCCGTCCGGGCGGGGCCGTTCCCACGCTCTGGGACAAGGCCGCCCGAGAGCCAGCCGCCAGGATCGCCCCGCCCGATAGCGCGAGAATTGTGCGTCGATCGATATCCATCATGATGCCTTTCCGGATGACAGTCGTCGGGTTCGAGTATCATCCAGGACTCGGACCCTACAAACCCGATCGTTCTCAACGTCGGTTTGAAACGTCTGTCTGAAAAGCGCATTCAGGCGCTTTTCAGGGTTGTCCCATCCCGCTCCCAACCACCCACAGGCTATAACCGCACCGGGTGGTTGGGAGGGGGAGCGGGATGGAACGGGCTTCATGGCCGAACAGGCTCTTAAAGGCTGAACCGCACCCCCAGTCGAAACCGGCGCCCAAGCGTGTCGTAGAGCGATGCGCTGATGCTGAGGGGCGCACCGCCAATGCTGGGCCCATAGGCGGTCTGTGCCGGGTTCTTGTTCAGCACATTATCCACCGACAGGAAAAGCTCGCCGGCCGGCACCACCTTTGCGGCCATATTGAGACCAAAGTAAACAGCTCCGGGCAGATGGTTGTTATCCACGGTCCGGTTGTCCGTTGTCGATACGGGGCACGCCGTCGAGCACTCGATGTAGGTGGTGTTGAGCAAGCCGCTGCTAAAGCCTCGGGCCGTGGCCTGCATGCTCCACTTCTGGTTGTCCCAGCCGATACTGCCGAAGTAGCTCCAGTAAGGAAGCGTCGCCGCGCCCGAACCGCCAGCGTTGTTTCGGCCGACCGAGTCGACCGCCGGGCTGATGCCGTTGTCCGTCACATTCCTGATATAGCGGGTCGCCAAGGCCCGGATCGTCAGATTGCCCGCCAGGCCGCTGGCGATTTCATCAAGCCGCGTTCGGTAGCTGGCCTCGAAATCCAGACCGCGCGCGAGTTGCTTTGCAAGGTTGATCGGCTGGGTGATGACCTGCGTGATGACTCCGTCCGCGTTGCGCGTGATGCTGTCGCAAAGGATCGTTTTTCCTTCATAGCACTGGTTGATGGTGGCGCCGGCGCCGATCGTTCCCACGGCATCCTTGATGTCGACGTTGTAATAATCCACCGACGCCGCAAAGCCGGGCAGAAACCGCGGCTGCAAGACGATGCCAAGACCGAGGCTGTCCGCCTTTTCCGGCTTGAGGTTGAGATTCCCGGAGGTGATATTGAAAAACGTGGTGGGCGCGTTGTCGCGGAAAGGGTCCTGCGAACTGTTCGTGACCGTCCGGTTCGACTGAAAAAGCTCCGAAAGGTTCGGCGCGCGAATATCCCGGGACCGGGTGAACCGCAGCGTCACATCGTCGACCGGCTTGTAGACGACCCCCGCCTTCCAGGTCGTCACATAGCCCGACAAGCTATAGTTGGTTGCCCGCGCCGCAAGATTGAGGTCCAGGACCTGCGCGAAACCCTGATTGCTGGCAAGCGGGACGACAACCTCGGCATAGCCTTCGGTCACGTGAAACGACCCGAAGCTCGAGTTGTAGTTGCCGGCGAAATAGGCTCTCGCCGTGGACAGAGGGTCATTGCTTCCGGAAACCGCCTCGCGGCGATGCTCGATTCCAAGCGCAAGGGACACTGGCCCCGCCCAGGTCGAAAACGGATCGCCATTCAGGTTCGCGGCATACACATCCTGGGTCAGCTTGGTTCTGCCCCAAGCGGTTCCCATGACATAATCCCTGACATCCTGTCCGTTCACGTTGGTGCCAAAGACATTATAGGGAACGCAACCGTTGGTCGGGTCGGTCAGGCTCGAACGGCAAACGATTTTCCCGCTCGGATCATAGACGGCGTCGATGGCCGCATTGAGGTGCGGCGTAACGCTTACATTCGCCTCGATATAGCTCCGGGCGATCGTCTTTTGCGCGTAGGCATCCCAGGACCAGGTAGTTCCCGTGGCATCGAACTGACCTCGAACGCCTACGACGGGCCTCCAGGACGAACGCTCTGAATTGATGACCGCAATACCGAGATCGTGATTGGATGTGCCAAGCGAGAACGGCGCCGTGATGCCGGAAGCGATCGAGGCGGGAATAAAGGCATTATCCGGCTGAATGGTCAGATTGCCGAAATGGTAGAGATTGCTGAAATCCGAGCTGGACGTGGCGCGGCCGTAGGAGAGCTGAAAAAAAGCCTCGACCCGGTCCGCCAGATCATAGCTGGTGCGAAAGAAGGCGCCCTGACGCGAAGTGCTCGGATCAAGAGAAGTGGAATCGCCAAAATCGGTATATGCACTCTGGCCACCGTGCATGAACTGGCCGCTTACAATCGACCCGTAATCCAATTGCGATGGAACGCCGCCTTCGCCGAAATATGTGCCACGCATCGGGCCGGACGTAATGATGCCGCCGGGGGCGAGGGTCGCAAAGCCCGTGTTGTCCCGGACGATCAGCTCCGGCAGGCCGTTGGTCTTGCTGTAGTCCGGATTGAAGAATACTTTGGTTCTGTTGTACCATGTCCGCTTGCCAACGCCGTGAATGCCCTTGTTGTGCGCGATCTCGCCGTTGACGATGACATGCCCTCTGCCGTCGGCGAAGCTGGTTCCCGCGGTAAGCGAAACCTTGAAGCTGGCATTGTCTCCGTAGGTGGTGATGCCGCCCTGGGCTTCCCCTTTCAGCCCCTCATACTCCTTGTCGAGCACGAAGTTGACCACACCAGCGACAGCGTCGGATCCCCAACTGGCCGAAGCGCCGCCCGTGACAACGTCGACGCGCTGCACCAGCGCCTGCGGAATCTGGTTCACGTCCACCTGGCCGGTGATCGTCGACGCGCCGACGCGCTGCCCATCAAGCAAGACGAGCGTGCGGTTCAGACCGATATTGCGCAGATTGAGCGCGTTGATGCCACCAGCGCCGGCGCTGACCGCAGAGATATTGCTGCGAGGCGTCGTGCTGCCGGCAAGCGACGGGAGATCGTTGACGAAGTCGGCGATGTTCGCCGGGGCTTTCGCGCCAATCTCCTGCATCCCGATCACCGATGTCGGGGTTGGAGCGCTGAAGCCGTCGCGGATCACCCGTGTCCCGGTGACGATAATCTCGGAACTCGAAAACGCCTGCGCGGAGCTTTCGCCGGAATTCGTGTCAGCAGCGGCAGACTGGGCCGCAGATTGGGCCGACGCGGCCACCGCCGACATCGACGCCACAAGTGCGACAGCGGATCCCGCAAACAGTCTCCATACATTGCCTTGAACGCCCATTATGGCTTCCCCTTCACCCACATATTCAGAAATCCCGGCACAGCCTGCCGTTCATTTCCGCCGGCCTTCTTTCAGCCGCACACTCGACTAGCACCAATCTGGCCGCGCCAATCTGGCACAGTATCTAAAAACACACTGCCGCCTCAACGATCAATCAACGAACTAAATAGTACAAAAGCTGTCAATAAAATTGACGTGCATTACATTCAGAATATTTCGCTAATTATGTAAAATTTCAAAATAGATACATAAATCCAACAATCATTGTTCATTTGAACCAAAATTCAATTCACATTGAGGAATTTTGATTTTCCATCGTAAAATTTGACTGCTATGGATCGCCAAGTCAACCGGAACATCGCGCTGAATCTGAACCTGTCAAATTTATCATTTTGATGTAAGCTTGCAAATTTGATTCAGATGTCTTCAACCTGGCCGGTTAACAAGACAAGTCGCTCGATGCCGCAACGAATTTCCTGCGATGACAATAATAATTCTGGTACAAGCTTGCCTGGAAATTTAAATAGGGTATCCTTCCCTCAAGCCTCTTTCAGGATAACCAGCTTGCGTGTTCTAATCATCGAGGATGAACAGAAAACGGTCTCGTATCTCCGCAAGGGGCTATGCGAAGAAGGCTATGTCGTTGATTATGCGACGGATGGGGAAGCTGGCCTGCGTCTGGCCGAAACGGACACCTACGACGCCATCGTCCTCGACGGCATGCTGCCGCGCCTGGACGGCGTCGAACTCCTCAAGCGGCTGCGGCCCAACCGCGATGTGCCGGTTATCATGCTTACGGCCCGAGACAGCCTCGAACACCGGCTAAGAGGTCTTCAGGCTGGTGCCGACGATTATCTCGTCAAGCCGTTTTCCTTTCTGGAACTGGTTGCAAGGCTCCAGGCCATCACCCGGCGTGGACGGTACGAGGAAACCAGACTCACCGTCGGCGATCTGACGGTCGATCTGATTGCCAGACGGGCGACGAGGGGTTCGCGTCAAATCATCTTGACCGCCAAAGAATTCAGCCTTCTGGCCCTCCTGATACGGCGCTCCGGGCAGATTGTTTCCAAAACGGTTATAACCGAAATGGTCTGGGGCATCACCTTCGACACCAACACGAACGTTGTTGAAGTCATGGTCAAACGCCTCCGCGACAAGCTCGACCACCCTTCAGAGCATCGGCTGCTTCATACAGTCCGGGGCCTGGGCTATGTGCTGGAGAGCAGGGAGGGCGAATGAAGATTCTTGGCTCGCTCACCGGCTGGCTGGCCTTCACGCTCGCCATCACGACATCGACGGTTATCCTCGCCGCCGGCCTCGCCATCGTGGCGTTTCAGTTCTCGGAACTGCGGGAACACCAGATTTTCGATCTGAAGGCCCGCGCCGAACTCGCAAAATCCGTCATTTGGCATACGATCTCGCCAGATAGCGCGCATATTTCAAAAGCGCTGTTGCGATCCTTCACGCAAATGGATGGCGGATTGCGCTTTCGGATCGACAGCCCGGATCCGACATATCGCTTCCCGAATCCCACGTCCAAATTCCAGATTACGCTTCCCGAAAACGCCAAGGTCGAGCGAATCGACGAAGAATTATCCCGGATGAAGTCGGACGGCCATGAGTTTCTGATCACGGAACGCATCGTCGAGGCGCGCGGCGAGCGCCCCGAGGTTATCCTGACCGTCGGTCTCGACACCGGCCAGGCGCGCGCGCTTCATCTGGCGCTGGGGTTCGGGGTTCTGATCGTTTCCGTGGCGGGGGCGGTGATCGCAACGCTGATTGCCCGCGCGGTCGTCTTCCGCGGCCTTCGCCCGGTCGGCAGGCTGTCGGCGAGCGCCGCGGAGCTTGATCCGACCGACTTGTCCCTTCGCCTGCCGGAAGAAGGGCTTCCCCGGGAACTCAAGGGCCTGGTCACGGCATTCAACGGCGCCCTGGCCCGGCTTGAGGACGCCTATGACCGGCTGTCGGCGTTCAACGCCGATGTCGCCCACGAGTTGCGTACCCCGCTCGCCAACATGGTCGGGCAAACGCAAGTGGCTTTGGCACGCGAACGCAGCACCGATGAACTGAAGGATGCGCTGCACTCCAATCTTGAAGAATTGGAACGGCTCAAGCGAATCGTGAACGACATGCTCTTCCTCGCGCGCGCCGACGAAGGCGCGATGGCCGAGACGCTCAAGCGACAGAATCTCGCGGAAATCATTCTCAAAGCGGTCGATTTCATGGAGCCAGTGGCAGACGAAGCCGGTGTGTCGATCACGGTTGAAGGCGATGCTTGCGCCGATGTCGAACCGTCCCTGCTCGAACGCGCAGTCACCAACCTGCTCGATAACGCCATCAATCATGGCGATCGCCCGGGGACCGTGCACGTCGGAATCGGCAACCACAATGGAGGGACGATCATCACGGTTACCAACCATGGCGATCCGATCCACGAGACACAGCAGCGTTCCATGTTCGATCGCTTCTACAGGCTGGAACTCTCACGCACCAGCCGGGAGACGAACCCAGGC
Organism: uncultured Sandaracinobacter sp.; assembly: GCA_964471485.1. GTDB lineage: Bacteria > Pseudomonadota > Alphaproteobacteria > Sphingomonadales > Sphingomonadaceae > Sandaracinobacteroides. Next base: position 15,922 of record CAYYGQ010000016.1, read on the forward strand.
CACGGCCTCGGCCTGGCCATCGTTCAGGCGATCGCCACCATGCATCGAGGATATGTCAGCAGCGACTGCCAGGGGCGGCGGATCTCGGTCAGCATCGTTCTGAATGCCCGGAGCTTCTCGTCCGCTTCTGTCCCCGGCTCGACAAGTCCCGCCGAAACGCGCGGCCGTTCACCAGCCAGGCCGGGTTCGCCAACAAGGCCGGCGGATCAACTCGGCGCGGAAGCGCCGCTAACGACGTAACCAGTTGCTGCCTTCAGCCGGCGCCAAAAAGACAGGAAGTCAAGCCGGGCATGGGCGCCGGCGCCAGCATGGGCGAGGCCGTCGCCTAGCCGCCGCGCAGATTGGCGACCGCCGCGTCCTGCTCGAACAGGTAGAGCAGGTCGCGCGCCGCCTGGCCGCGCGGCGTCTGCAATTCGGCGTCGGTTTCGGTCAGCAATCTTGCGTCGTCGTGCGCCAGCGGCAGCAGTTGCCCCACCTGCTCGGGGCTGGCCAGCTGGAAGCCCTGCTCGCCCGACTGGCGCGTTCCCAGCAGCTCGCCGGCGCCCCGAAGCTTCAGGTCGGCCTCGGCGATGGCGAAGCCGTCTTCGCTTGCCCGCAGCATCCGCAATCGCGCCCGCGCCGTTTCCGACAAGCCCTCGCCCCGAAGCAGCAGGCAGACGGAACGCTCGGCCCCGCGGCCGACGCGGCCGCGCAACTGGTGCAGTTGCGCCAAGCCAAAACGCTCGGCCGATTCGATCACCATCAGGCTGGCGTTCGGCACATCGACGCCGACTTCGATCACCGTGGTCGCCACCAGCAATTGCGCCTCGCCCTGCTGGAAACGCTCCATCTCGCGGTCGCGCATCGACGCCTTCAGCCGGCCATGAACCAGCGCCACCCTGTCGCCGAACAATTGCCGCAACTGCTCGGCGCGGGTGACGGCGGGGGTCGGCGCGCCTTCCACTTCCTCGTCCGAGGGCGCCAAGAGCGGGCACACCCAATAGGCCTGGCGGCCGGCGGCCAGATGGCGCCGCACGCCGTCCAGCACTTCGTCCAGCCGGGCAAGCGCCACCACCCGGGTGTCGACCGGCTTTCGCCCGGGCGGCCGCTCGGCCAGCCGGCTGATGTCCATCTCGCCGTAATTGGCCAGCGCCAGCGTGCGGGGGATGGGCGTCGCCGTCATCACCAGCAGATGTGGCGGCTGCGCGGCCTTTTCCGTCAGCAGCAGCCGTTGCGCCACGCCGAAGCGGTGCTGCTCGTCGATGACGGCAAGGCCGAGGCGGGGATAGCGCACATCGGCGGAAAACAACGCATGGGTGCCGACCAGCAGGTCGATTTCGCCGTTCGCAAGGCGCGCCAGCAGCCGCTCGCGCGCCTTGCCCTTGTCGCGCCCGGACAGAAAGCCGAGGCGGACAGGAAGGCCCGCCGTCAGCCGCTCCAGCGTCGCCAGATGCTGGCGGGCAAGAAGATCGGTCGGCGCCAGCAGCACGCCTTGCGCCCCGGCCTCCACCGCCGTCAGCAGCGCCAGCAGCGCCACCACCGTTTTCCCGGCGCCGACATCGCCTTGCAGCAGCCTGAGCATGGCGTGCGGGCCGGCAAGATCGCCGCCGATTTCGGCGCCGGCCTGCGCTTGCGCCCCGGTCAGCCGGAACGGCAGCGACTCGAGCAGCGCCCCGGTCAGCCGGCCGTCGCCCGGCAGCGGCACGCCGCGCTTCCGCCGGCGGCGCGCCCGCACCAGCGCCCACGCCAGTTGCGACGACAACAGTTCGTCATAGGCGAGGCGGTCGCGCGCCGCGCCGGCTTGCGGCCCGCCGTGAACGGCGGCGAGCGCTTCGCCGAACGACGGCCATTGCCGGCTGGCCAGCAGCCCCGGCTCGATCCATTCGGCAAAGGCCGGCAGCTTCGGCAGCGCTTCCGCCACCAGCGCGGCGATGCGGCGGCTGGTGAGGCCGGCCGCCAGCGGATAAACGGCTTCGGCAAAATCGCCGCCGGCCGCCGGCGCCAGTTCGGGGTGCGCCATCTGCAAACGCCCCTGATAAAGATCCAGTTGCCCGGCGACGGCAAGCGTCGCCCCTACCGGAAAGCGGCTGGCAAGGCCGGGGCCATGGCGGCCGAAAAAGGCCAGCAGCAGGCCGGCGCCGCGCACATCCTCGGCCAGCACCCGATAGGGCGCCCTGCCCCGCCCCGGCTCGTGCGAGACCACGCGAACGGCAAGGGCAACGCGCTCGCCCTCGGCGGCGTCGGCCAGCGCGCCGATCCGCCGGGTATGCCGCCAGCCGGACGGCAGGTGGAACAAAAGGTCGCGGATGCGGACGACGCCCAGCTTCTCCAGCGCCCGGCGCGCGGCCGGACCCACCCCCTTCAACGAGGCGACTTCCTGAAACAGGGGGTTGAGCCGGTCGGGGCGCATCGCCTAAGCGCTAGCCCAGTTTCGGGGCGGTCCGCAATTTCCGCGTGCCGCCCGGCAGCCGTTGGAGAGATTATGGCCCTCGACCGCGACAGGCGGCAGCAGATGCTGTGGCGGGCGCACCATCGCGGCACCCGCGAGGCCGACATGCTGGTGGGCGGCTTCGCCGACCGCTGGATCGGCGAAATGACCGAAGCGGAAGCCCGCTGGTTCGAAGCGCTGCTGGACGAGCAGGATGTCGACATCATGGCCTGGGCGTTCGGCCGCGGCACGCCGCCCGCCCACCTGGAGGGCGCCATGTTCGAGCGGCTGCAACGCCTGGACTATATCCGCCTCGTCGAGCGCTGATGCTGCCGATCGCCGCCATTGCGGCCGCGAAGGCGCCGCTTGCGCTTTCCGGCCTGCCGGAAGGGCTGTTGCCCTGGCTTGCCGCCGATCTGGCGCGGGCCGGCGCGCTGCACGGCCGCCGCGTCGTCGTCATCGCCAGCGACGAGGCGAAGGCGCGCGCCATCGTCGATACCGCCGGCTTCTTCGCCCCGGAACTCGAAACCGTCTGGCTGCCGGCCTGGGACTGCCTGCCCTATGATCGCGCCGGCCCGGCGCAACGGGTGCTGGCCGACCGGCTGCTGGCGCTGTCGACGCTGACGCGCCGCCCCGAAGGCCCGCAACTGCTGGTGACGACGGTGTCGGCGGCGTTGCAGCGGCTGCTGCCGCCCCGGGTGGTGGCCGAAAACAGCCTGACGCTCCGCCCCGGCCAGCGGGTCGAGCGCGAGGCGCTGATCGCCACCCTCGGCCGGCTTGGCTATCATCGCGCCGAAACCGTGGCCGACGCCGGCGATTACGCCGTTCGCGGCGGCCTCGTCGATCTGCTGCCGCCGTCCGCCGAGGCGGCCCCCACCGGCTATCGGCTCGACTTTTTCGGCGACGAACTGGATTCGATCCGCACCATCGCCCCGGCCACGCCACTGACCAGCGGCAAGGCCGACCGGCTGGCGCTGCTGCCGGTTTCGGAACTGCTGCTGGACGAGCAGCATATCCGCGATTTCCGCCGCGCCTTTCTGGAACGCTTTGGCGCCGTCGCCACCGCCGACCCCATGTATCAGGCGGCGAGCGAGGGCCGGCGGGCGCCCGGTCTCGAACATTTCCTGCCGCTCTTCGAACCGAACCTGGTGCCGCTGGCCGACTGGCTGGCCGCCGACGATCTGCTGCTGCTGGACAGCGGCGCGTCGACCGCCGCCGCCCAGCGCTTCGAGGCCATCGCCGACTATCACCAGAACCGGGTGGCGGCGCTGGCGGCGCCGGCCGCCAAAGGCCGGCCGGAAAAGGCCGGGCAAGGCGCCCCCTATCGGCCGCTGCCGCCTGACCTCCTTTATCTTGCCGTGCCGGAATGGCAGGCGCTGCTGGCGCGCGCCCACCAGATCAGCCC
>CAYYGQ010000017.1:0-18229 GCA_964471485.1 uncultured Sandaracinobacter sp.
CTACCGCTTCTGCTGGATCGTCGATTTCCCGATGTTCGAGGCCGACCCGGATACCGGCAAGATCGACTTTTCGCACAACCCCTTCTCGATGCCGCAAGGGGAACTGGAAGCGCTGGAAACGAAGGATCCGCTCGACATCCTCGCCTATCAATATGATATCGTCTGCAACGGCGTCGAGCTGTCGTCGGGCGCCATCCGCAACCACAAGCCCGCGATCATGTACAAGGCGTTTGAAATCGCCGGCTACACGAAAGCGCAGGTGGACAGCAATTTCCCCGGCATGATCAACGCCTTCCGCTATGGGGCGCCGCCCCACGGCGGCTCGGCGCCGGGGGTCGACCGCATCGTCATGCTGCTGGCGGACGAACCCAATATCCGCGAGGTAACGCTGTTCCCGCTGAACCAGAAGGCCGAGGATCTGATGATGAACGCGCCCTCCGTGGTCAGCGACCGGCAGTTGAAGGAACTGCACATCCGCCCCAGCCTGCCGGCGAAGGATCAGCCCCGGTAGCGCAGATGGAGCAGCGGGTAGGGCCGCCCCTGGCCGTCGAGCGCCGAGCGCCCGGTCTCGGCGAAACCCAGATGGCGGTAGAAGCCGACGGCCTGCCGGTTCTGCTCGTTGACGTCGACCGTAAGCTTCGGGTGCAGCGCCAGCGCATGGGCCACCAGCGCCCGGCCGATGCCGCCACCATGCCGCGCCGGGTCGACGAACAGCGCCTCCATATGCCCGCCGTCGAGCAGCAGGAAGGCAAGCGGCTGGTCGGCCGCGTCCACCGCCAGCAGCAGTGGCGCCTCCGGCAGGAAGGCGCACACTTCCGCGTCGATGGCCGCCCGGTCGCCGGCCGTCAGGAAATCGTGGGTGGCGTCGACCGCCCTTCGCCAGATGGCCAGAACGTGCGTGCCATCCTCCGGGCGCGACGGACGGATTGCCTGCACCGCGTCGCTATTTGATCGAGCAGCCATAGGGGCGGCTGCTGGCGGTGGCGACGGCGCGGCCGGCCGCCACGTCGGCCAGCGCCTGCTTCAGCAGCGGCCTCGCCTTGGCGATGTCGGCGGGGTCGGCGCTCGGCAGGTCGTCGAACGCGCCCTGATAGGCGAGGTTGCCGTCGGGCGCGATCACGAACAGTTGCGGCGTGAAGCGGGCGCCATAGGCGCGCGCAACAGTGCCGTCACCGTCCAGCAGATAGGCGTTCGGCTGCAAGCCCTGGGCGCGGATGGCGGCGTTGGCGGCCGCCGCCGACAGATTGCCCTGCTTGCCGCTGCCGGCGGAGTTGACGGTCAGCCACACCACATCGCCTTTGCGCGCCTCGGCCTGCAATTCCTGCAAGGCGCCCGACGCCGCATATTTCTGCACGAACGGGCATTCGGGGTTGGTCCATTCCAGCACCACCGTCCTGCCCTTGTAGCCGGCGAGCGAAACGCTGTTGCCATTGCTGTCGGCAACGGTGAAGGCCGGCGCCGGCTGCCCGACGGTGGCCGCCGCCAGCGGCGCCGACAGGGCGGCAAGCGCGGCCAGGAGGAGATGGGGCTTGTTCATGGGCATCAGGCTAGGGATTGCTTCCTGAATAAAGGTTTAAAGCGCCGTCAGCATCGACGGCGTCAGCAGTTGCGGCAGTTCGGTGATGCGGCCGTCGGCGTCGTAGAACAGATAGAGCGGGATGCCGGCGCGGCCGTGCGCTTCCAGAAAGCGGGCGATGTCGGGGTCGGGCCTGGTCCAGTCGCCGACCAGCACGCGGATGCCGCGTTGCCGGAACGAATCGGCCACGTCGCTGGAGGCCAGGGCGCCCTTCTCGTTCACCTTGCAGGTCAGGCACCAGTCGGCGGTGAAATAGAGGAAGACGGGCGCATGCTCGGCCCGCGCGGTCGCAAGGGCGGCCGGGGTGAAGGGCTGGCCGCCAAGGGCGGTTTCGGCCGCTGCTGTCGTTTCCCCGCTGTCCGGCAGCCGCGCCATCCACAGCGGGGCGGCCAGCAGCGCCGCGGCCGCCAGCAGCAGGGGGACGGTCGCGGCTTTTCCCCGCCGTTGCCGCTGGCCGCCGAACCACAGCAGCAGCGCCAGCAGCAGGGCGAGGCCAAGGCCCAGCGTCATGCGGTCCACCCCCTGCTGGCGGCCCAGCACCCAGGCAAGGCCAAGCGCCGTCAGCAGCATGGGGATGGCGAGGATGTGGCGGAAATGCTGCATCCACGCCCCCGGCTTTGGCAGGTGGCGTTGCAGCGCCGGCAGCAGGCCGATCAGCAGGAAGGGCAGCGCCAGGCCAAGGCCGAGGCCGGCGAACACGGCGATGCCCGCGGCCGGCGGCAGCAGCAGCGCGGCGCCCAGCGCGCCGGCCATGAACGGCCCGGTGCAGGGCGTGGCGACGAAGGCAGCGAGGGCGCCGGTGAAGAAGGCGCCCTTGGCGCCCGGCTTCGCGGCAAGGTCGCCGCCGACGCTCCAGCCGCCCACTTCGAAGAGACCGGCAAAGTTCAGGCCGATTCCAAGCGTCAGCAGCGTCAGGAACAGGATGACGCCCGGATTCTGCAACTGGAAGGCCCAGCCGGCGCCGGCGCCGGCGCGCGACAGCGCGATGGCGATGCCGCCAAGGGCTGATGTCACCAGCACCACGCCAAGCGTATAGGCGATGCCCTCGGCGCGCGCCGTTGCCCGCGAATGGCCGGCGCGCGCCAGGCTGAGCGCCTTCAGGCTGAGGATGGGAAAGACGCAGGGCATCAGGTTCAGCAGCAACCCGCCAACAACGGCGAGGGCCAAGGCCGTCCACCAGGCGGGGGCGGCGGCGCGCGCCAGCGGTGTGCCGGCGGCGACCTTGCCGGGGGTGGCGGTCAGCGTCAGCCCGAGCACATGGCCATCCTGCTCCACCCGCAGCAGGCCGGGGACGGTGTCGGGCGCGCCGTCCGCCACCGCCGCGCCCTCGATCACCAGGGCCTGTTCGGTGCGCGACACGGTTTCGGGGGCGGCGAACAGCAGCGCGTCGTCGTTCAGGGGGAAGAAATGCGCCGCTGTCACGCTGGCCGGATTGGCGAAGGGGATTTCGATTCGCAGCCGTTGGCCGTCGCGCTCGAAGCGGGCGGCTTCCGGGAGGGCGTGGGGCAGGGCGGCGCGCGCTTCCTCGAACAGGGTTTCCACCGCCGGGTCGGCGGCGCCGTCGCCGATGGATAACGGCAGCGACAGATCGGCCCCTTCGGGGACGCACAGCCGGTCGTCGCACACCAGCCAGTCGAGGCGGAGGCGAAGCGGAAAGGCGCCGGTTGCGTTGTCGGGCACGCGGATGTCGGCCAGCAGTATGTTTCGCCCGGAATAGACATGGTTCATCAGCCCGGAGACCAGGAACGGTTCCGGCACCGGGAAGCGGAAATCCGCGGCGGAGGCGCCCGCCGGCAGGGTCCAGCTGGCGCGGGGCGGCATGCCGGCGTCGCCCGGCTGCTGCCAATAGGTGTGCCAGCCCGGTTCGGGCGTCAGCGCCACGCCGATGGTGAAGCTTTTCCCGGCCATTGGCCGCGCCGTTTCCGCCACCAGCTCGACATGCGTGCGCTGCAACTGCACCGACGACTGCGCCAGCGCGGGCGCCGCGAACAGCGCCACAAGCAGCAGAAGCAGGCGGGCAAGCATGGACTGCCTTATAGGGATTGCCGGCCCGGCTTCCAAGCGGCGGCCTGCTCAGCGGGGCAACTGCCCCAGATCCTTGCCCCTATGCAACGGCCCGTCGCCGATGGTCGCACCGATGCGATCTTTGAGAGCTTTCCGCAAATCCGCCGGGGTTTCCCAGAAGATATGGTTGAACTGACGCGTGTCGAAATGAATTTTCTTTTCCAAGTCTTTTCGACAGGTGAAAATGACCTCCAGGCCAAGACCCTTCGCGAATCCGGCTTCGTAATAGACGCCGCCGCGGGCACCATCGTCGCCGCAAGTGAAATCGGCCACCAGAAAGCGCGAGCGGCGGATTTCGGCGATGATTTGATCGGTGATCGAATCGTTGTGTTCTTTCTGGCTGATCAGGAACGGCTTATAGCCGGCATCCTCAATTCCGGGCGCGATTCCCTGTTCGTAGATGGTATCCATCGAGCCATCGAACCACATGGCAACGAACGCCTGGCTGGAATCGACCGCCTTCGATTCCAGCTCGGCAAGGCGAGCATATCCTTTTTCTTTTAACCAGACTGAGATGCCATTTTCGCTAAGCTGTCCATCAATAAGTTTGTTTTCAATTAGCGTTCTTACCAGAAATCTGATCTCATCTGCGATAAAGCTTTCGCTAAATGCCAGTGCCACAAGATATAATGGTATATCTCGATGAAAGCCAAGATCTATGATTTTACCGATAAAATTGGTATCTGTTTGAATAAGTTGAAGTAATTTATCAAGGCGCTGTTGTGGAGTAAGTGGCTTCTGGTTTTTTGTCCGATTGATTATATCGGGTGTGACACAGGGGCACTCCACTCCAAGGTTCCGCTGATCAACCAACCATGTCGTCAGCCGCGCTTTCGCAGAGCTGTCACACTCCGCAACGACGGCGACTGCCGTGCCCGTAATGAAGTAGCGCCCACCAGCCCGCGGCGAATCGACACAAATGCCATCCTTGCCGCCTGCATCCAGCCACTCGGCTGGCGTTCCCCAGATCGGGCATTTCCCCTGTTCCGGCATCGCGCATTCCCTCCCTGACCGTTCGCCCCAACGCATAGCCCAACGCCTGCCTTGAAACAGCCGCCGTTTTCTTGCTGTCCTTTATGGTCTGGCCTCGATTGCCGACTTCAATCGTCCCCTTCTGACGCCAGCAAAGACGCGAAGGCGGAAAAGCGCATTTCCTGTGGCCCACAAAAAAGGGGCCGTTGCCGGCCCCTTTTCGTGTTTGCTTGTCGAAACCGCCTTTAGCGCTTCGAGAACTGGAAGCTGCGGCGGGCCTTGGCGCGGCCGTATTTCTTGCGCTCGACGGTGCGGCTGTCGCGGGTCAGGAAGCCGGCCTGTTTCACCGTGGTGCGAAGCGCCGGCTCGTAGCGGGTCAGCGCCTGGGCGATGCCGTGCTTCACCGCGCCGGCCTGGCCCGACAGGCCGCCGCCAACGACGGTTGCCACCACGTCATACTGGTCGCGGCGCTCGGTGATGTCGAACGGCTGGTTGATGACCAGGCGCAGCGTCGGCCGGGCGAAATAGACGGTCTGGTCGCGGCCGTTCACTATGATCTTGCCGGAACCGGGCTTCAGCCAGACGCGGGCGACGGCGTCTTTCCGCCGGCCCGTCGCATAGGCGCGGCCGAACTTGTCGATCTGCTGCGGGCGAAGGGCGACCGGCTCGGCGGCGGGCGCCGCCGTGGTTTCGGCGGTTTCAGCGGCGGGTTCGCCGCTTTCGCCGGCTTCGGCCGGGGCCTTGTCGGCGGCCGGCGCCGCCGGCGTTTCCGCTTTCAGCCTGGCAAGGTCGGCGAGGCTCATGCGGGTGTCTGCGGCTGGGGTCTCGTCGCTCATTTTGCGGCCACCTTGTTCTTGCGGTTCATCGAGGCAACATCCAGGATTTCCGGGTTCTGCGCTGCGTGCGGGTGCTCGGCGCCCTTGAAGATGCGGAGGTTCCGCATCTGCTGGCGGCCGAGCGGGCCGCGCGGCACCATGCGTTCCACCGCTTTCTCCAGAACCCGCTCGGGGAAGGCGCCGGCCAGTTGCCGGTCGGCGCGGACTTCCTTGATGCCGCCGATATAGCCGGTGTGGCGGTAGTAGAATTTCTGCGTCAGCTTGTTGCCGGTGAACTGCACCTTGTCGGCGTTGATGACGATGACATTGTCGCCGCAATCGACATGGGGGGTGAAGCTCGGCTTGTGCTTGCCGCGCAGGCGGTTGGCGATGATGGTGGCCAGACGGCCGACGACGAGGCCGTCGGCGTCGATCAGGATCCACTTCTTTTCGACTTCGGCCGGTTTGGCCGAAGCGGTGCTACGGGTCAGCATGGATATTCCTTCATGCACGCGGATTCGCGAAACGATGCCGCGCCCCTATGGCAAGCGCTTCGAAAAGGCAAGAAAAAGTGATGGGGTAATATGTTACCTGTTCGCTTTCATGCTCCCGGCCGGCGCTTGCGGCCGAGCACATGCGCGCCCCAGGCGGTGGCGGCGACGACGCTGGCGCCGATCGCCTGATGGGCGACCGCCAGTTCGAGGTTGATGTGCGACATCACCGTGGCGATGCCGACGAGGATCTGCGTTCCAAAGGCGGTGTGGATGGCGATCGACGCCGGGCGACTGCCGGCGCGGCGGGCGAGCCTGGCCAGCCAGACGAGGGCGACCACCGCCACCCACGCCCACCAGCGGTGGATGAAGTGGACGAGGAACGGATCGTCGGCAAAGGTGGCGAGGCCCTGCCAGTGCACGTTTGCCGGGAAGAAGCGGCCGTTCATCAGCGGCCAGCTATAGGCGGCGTGGCCGGCGTTCAGGCCGGCCACCCAGGCGCCGTACAGCAGTTGCACGCCGACGACGAGGCCGACGATCGCCGCCGGCGAGGTCAGGCGCGCCGGCCGGTAGCCGGGGTTTCGGGCCAGTTGCCGGAAGTCGAGCGCCACCCAGATGAGGGCAGCCATGATGAGCAGCGCCGTCAGCAGATGGATGGCGAGCCGGTAGTGCGAAACGTCGGTGCGGACGGAAAGGCCCGACGTCACCATCCACCAGCCGATGGCGCCCTGGAGGCCGCCGAGCGCCAGCAGCGCCAGCAGCCGCCAAGTGTGGCCCCTGGGGATGGCGCGGCGGACGGCGAACCACAGCAGGGGGATGGCGAAGGCGAGGCCGATGACCCGGCCGAGCAGGCGGTGGAACCATTCCCAGAAGAAGATGAACTTGAACTGGGCAAGGCTCATGCCGACGTTCAGTTCCTTATATTCGGGAATCTGCTGGTATTTCAGAAATTCGGCCTGCCAGTCGGCCTCCGACAGCGGCGGCAGCGCGCCGGTGATCGGCTTCCACTCGGTGATGGAAAGCCCCGATTCGGTCAATCGGGTGATTCCGCCCACCACGATCATCAGAAAGACCAGGGCGGCGACCGAAAACAGCCAGTTGGCGAGCCGGACCGGGCTGGAGGTGCCGCCGGACGGGGCGATGGTGGAATTGGCCATGCCGTCCCTTTAGCGGCGCTTTGCGGCGGGCAAAAGAGCAGCGCGCGTAATCCGGCCTTTCCGTTTTGTCGCACTCCCTGTAACTTTGGCGGATGCCAGACGAGCAGAGCCCCGATCCGTCCGCTGCCCCGACCCCGGTCGTGGCGCCCGCCGCGCCATCCGCTGCACATGCCGCCGCACACGCCGCCGGCGTCGATCCCGTTCCCTGGACGTGGCCGCCGGTGCACCGCGAGGGCTACAAGTTCGCCGCCGTCGTCGGCGCCGTCACCCTGCTGGGCTTCTTTATGGACTGGCATGTCTTTCCCTGGCTGACGCTGGCGCTCACCATCTTCATCCTCGCCTTTTTTCGCGATCCAAAGCGCAGCAGCCCGGCGGGTGACGGCCTTATCCTGTCGCCGGCGGACGGCCTGGTTTCCCAGATCATGGAGGTGGAGCTGCCGCGCCAGCTCGTCGGCGAAAACGGCCTTGCCGCTGGCACGGCGACGCGCATTTCCGTCTTCATGTCGGTGTTCGACGTGCACATCAACCGCGCGCCCATGGCCGGCACCGTCCGCCGCATCGTCTATGTGCCGGGCAAGTTTCTGAACGCCGACCTCGACAAGGCCAGCGAGGAAAACGAGCGCCAGTATTTCGTGGTCGAGGGCGAGGACGGCGTTCGCGTCGGCTTCACCCAGATCGCCGGCCTGGTGGCGCGGCGCATCCTCGCCTTCGTCGGCGAGGGGGCGGCGGTGAAAACCGGCGAGCGCGTCGGCCTCATTCGCTTTGGCAGCCGTGTCGATGTGTTTCTGCCGGCCGGTTTCCAGCCGCAGGTGGTGAAGGGCCAGCGCGCCATCGCCGGCGAAACGGTGCTGGCTTCGCGCGCCGCCGCCGCCACGCCCGCGCCGAGGCAGTGAGCGACAGCGCGCCGGCGCTGCCGCTGCGGGCGCTGCTGCCGAACGCCATCACCATGCTGGCGCTCTGCTCGGGGGCGACGGGCGTGCGCTTCGCCATCGCCGGCGAGTTCGACAAGGCCGCCGCCGCCATCGTCGTCGCCGGACTGCTGGATGGCATCGACGGCCGCGTCGCCCGGCTGCTGCGCGGCACCAGCCGCTTTGGCGCCGAACTCGATTCGCTGTCGGACGTGATCGCCTTCGGCGTGGCGCCGGCGCTGGTGCTCTATCTCTGGGCCTTGAACGATCTGGGCCGCTTCGGCTGGGTGGTGGCGCTGGCGCTGGCCGTCTGCTGCGCGCTTCGGCTTGCCCGCTTCAACGCCGCGCTCGATCAGCACGAGCTGCCGGCGAAGCGGCTTGGCTTCACCACCGGCGTTCCGGCGCCGGCCGGCGCCGGCATGGCGCTGATGCCGCTGTTCTGGAACCTGGCGCACGATGGCGCCCTCGATGCCGATCCGCATATGCGCGCCATCGTCGCCGCCACGGTCACCGCGGTCGCCGCCTTCCTGATGGTGTCGTCGCTGCCCGGCTGGGGCTATCGTTCGGTGCGGGTGCCGCGCTCGGCGCGGCTGCTGGTGCTGGCGGCGATCGGCCTGTTCGCGGCGATGACGGCGCAGACGCCGTGGCTGATGCTGTTTCTGGTGGCGCTTGCCTACACACTCGCCTTTCCCTTTGCCACGCTTCGCTATTGGAGCCTGCGGCGGCGGGAAGCGGCCGCCCTTTCAGGCGCCCCTTCAGGCGAAGGCGAGCTTGCGGGCGCGGACCAGGGCGACGAGGCTTAGCAACGCCATGCCGCCGAGATAAAGGCCGACCGGCCAGAGACCGCCTTCAAGCGCCAGCGCCTGGGCGGCGACCGGCGTCAGGCCGCCGCCGATGACGCCGGCGACGTTGAAGGCCAGCGACGTTCCGGTGTAGCGGACGCGCGGCGGAAACAGGCCCGGAAGCCAGGCGCCGAGCGGGCCGTAGGTGAAGCCCATGGCCAGCAGCATCAGCGACAGGAACAGGAAGACGCCGACAATCCCGGCGGCCATCAACGGCTCCATCAACAGGCCGAGGACGACGACGGCGGCGCAGCCGGCCGCCAACATGCGCCGCGGGCTGGAGCGGACATCGGACAGGTGGGCGGCCAGATAGATGCCCGCGGCCATGAACAGAATCGCCACCAGTTGCAGCCCGAGGAAGGTTTCCATCGGATAGCCGAGCGATTTGGTGCCCCAGCCAAGCAGGAAGGCGGTGGCGATATAATAGGTGGCGAAACAGCAGACGGCGCCGATGGTGCCGGTGACGAGAGCGGCGCCATGCTGCGACAGCACTTCGCCAAGCGGCACTTTCGCCGGCGGCGCCTCTTCGAGCGCCGCCTTGAACTCTGGCGTTTCCGTCAGTTTCAGGCGCACCCAGAGACCGATCGCCACCAGCACCGCCGACAGCAGGAAGGGGATGCGCCAGCCCCAGGCGGCGAATTCTTCCGGCGAAAGAAACAGGCCGAGGACGAGGAACAGGCCGTTCGCCGCCAGAAATCCGGCCGGCGCCCCCATCTGCGGCGCCGCGCCATAGCGCGCCCGCCAGCCGGGCGGCGCGTTTTCCACGGCGAGAAGGGCGGCCCCGCCCCATTCGCCGCCAAGGCCGAAGCCCTGGCCGAAACGCAGCAGGCAAAGGGCGAAGGGCGCCACCCAGCCGGCGGTGGCGTAGGTGGGCAGAAAGGCCACCAGCGTCGTCGACACGCCCATGGTCAGCAGCGAGGCGACCAGCGTTGCCTTGCGGCCGATGCGGTCGCCGAAATGGCCGAAGACGGCGGCCCCCACCGGCCGGGCGAAAAAGGCGACGGCAAGGGTGGCGAACGCCGCCAGCTGCTGGACGCCGGGGCTTGAGGTGGGAAAGAACAGCGCGCCGAACACCAGGCTGGCGGCGGTTGCATAGACGTAGAAATCGTAGAATTCGATTCCCGTGCCGACGAAGCTCGCCCAGAGCGCGCGGCGGCGGCGGGTGCGGTCGCTTTCCAACGCTGCCGGCTTCAGCGAATCGGCACCGCGACCGTCTGCCCCGACGGGCCGGGGAAGTCGGCGAAGAGGGCCTGCGCCAGCGTCGAGGCGAGGGCGGTGCCGCGCTGGCCCCTGGCCTCGGTGTCGAGGCTGGCGCGCCCTTCCCAGAGCGGCGTGCCGCCGGGGTTGCCGACGATGCGGACGGCAAGCGTGGTGGTGGCGGCCGTTTGCGGCGACGACTTGCCGCCAACGGGGACGCTGACCCCGGTGCCGATGCCGACATTCCCCGAGGAGAAGCCGCCGCCAAGGCCGATGGAGAGACCCGAGCGCCGCGGCATCGCCGCCCGCTCCACGGTTTCCAGGCCGACGAGCGCGGTGAACTGCGTTCCGCCCGCCGCCGCCACGGTAAAGCCCCTGGCGCGCAGTTCGCGGGCGACGGCCGCCGCCTGCACTTCATATTCGAGGCTGCTGGCGTTTTCCGCCGCCAATGGCCTGAGGTCGATGGTGCCGGCGGCGATCGGCTGGTTCTGGTGAAAGCGGAGCACGTCTGCCTTCGGTGTGGCGACGCAACCGCCAAGCGCCAGCAGGACGGCGCCAAGCGCCGCCAGCAAGCCGGATTTCCTTGTGCGCGACTGCATGTCCCTTTCGCCTCTAGGAGGTTCGGCCGGCCTTGAACAGACGCTTTTCGAGATCATCGCGGCCCGCGCGCCTGGTCGCGCCGCGCCATGAAGGCGAGACGCTCGAACAGCATGACATCCTGCTCGTTCTTGAGGAGGGCGCCGTGAAGCGGCGGGATCAGCTTCTTCGGATCGCGCGCTTGCAGCACTTCGAGCGGCAGTTCCTCGTGCAGCAGCAGCTTCAGCCAGTCGAGCAGTTCGGAGGTGCTGGGCTTTTTCTTCAGCCCCGGCACCTCGCGGATGTCGTAGAAGATGGTGAGCGCCTCGCGGACCAGGCGCTTTTCGATGCCGGGAAAATGCACGTCGATGATCGCCTGCATGGTGTCGGCGTCGGGGAAGCGGATATAGTGGAAGAAACAGCGCCTGAGAAAGGCGTCCGGCAGTTCCTTCTCGTTGTTGGAGGTGATGATGACGATCGGCCGCGTTCGGGCGCGGACGGTCTCGCCGGTTTCGTAGACGTGGAACTCCATGCGGTCGAGTTCCTGCAACAGGTCGTTCGGGAACTCGATGTCGGCCTTGTCGATCTCGTCGATCAACAGCACCGGAAGTGCTGGCGCGGTGAAGGCTTCCCACAATTTGCCGCGACGGATGTAGTGGCCGATGTCGGCGACGCGGGGGTCGCCCAACTGGCTGTCGCGCAGGCGCGCCACGGCGTCATATTCATAAAGGCCCTGCTGCGCCTTGGTCGTCGACTTCACATGCCATTCGAGCAGCGGCGCGCCAAGCGAGCGGGCGATTTCATGGGCGAGGATGGTCTTGCCGGTGCCGGGTTCCCCCTTCACCAGCAGCGGCCGCCGCAGCAGGGCCGCCGCATTGACGGCGACCTTCAGATCGTCGGTCGCGACATAGCTGTCGGTGCCCTCGAAACGGGCGCCATCGGAACGGCTAGTGGTCATGGCAATCCTTTCGGCGCAATCCTTTCGGCGCAATCCTTTCGGCGCCCCTTCTGCACGCGGCGGCGCCGAAAATCCAATTGCGCTTTTCCGCGCGGGACCGCATCAATCCCGGCGAACGAGAGGGAGATGTGGGTGAACGACGCGATGGCGCCGGACATGGACGGACCTGACGGGAAGCGCAGCGACGGGAAGAGGGGCGACGAGAAGACCTGGCTTGGCCATCCGCGCGGCCTGTTCGTGCTGTTCTTCGCCGAAATGTGGGAACGCTTTTCCTATTACGGGATGCGCGCCCTTCTTATCTTCTATCTGGTGCAGCACTGGCTGTTCTCGGACGGCGAGGCCAGCATCGTCTACGGCGCCTATACCGCGCTCGTCTACATCACCCCGGTGATCGGCGGCTATGTCGCCGACCGCTGGCTGGGGCAGAGGAAAGCCGTGCTCTATGGCGCCGTGCTGCTGTGCTTCGGCCATTTCCTGATGGCGATCGAGGGCGACGGCGGCCAGGAGGACGTGGTGCTGAACCTGCTGTGGCTGGCGCTGGCCTTCATCATCGTCGGCTCGGGCTTCCTCAAGGCCAATATCTCGGTGATCGTCGGCCAGCTCTACGCCCGCACCGACCCGCGCCGCGACCCGGCCTACACCATCTTCTACATGGGCATTAACCTCGGCGCCGCCCTTGGCGCCCTGCTGGCCGGCTGGCTTGGGCAGACCTATGGCTGGTCCTATGGCTTCGGCGCCGCCGGCGTCGGCATGTTGCTTGGCCTGATCGTTTTCGCCATCGGCCGGCCCTGGCTGGAGGGCCGCGGCGAATCGCCCGACCCGGCGGCGCTGCGCCGCCGCCACGCCGGCGTCGCGCTCGAATGGTGGCTTTATCTCTCCGGCCTTGCCGCCGTCGTTGTCGTCTGGTGGCTGGTGCAGAATCAGGGCGTCGTCGGCACCATTCTCGGCGTCTCGGGGCTGATTCTGGTTCTCTATGTGCTTTATGTGGCCGTGGTCCGGCTGCCGGCGGACGCGCGCGACCGCATATTCGCCGCCCTGTTCCTGATGTTCGGCTCCATCCTGTTCTGGGCCTTGTTCGAGCAGGCGGGATCGTCGCTCAACCTCTTCACCGACCGCGCCGTCGATCGCACGCTTTTCGGCTGGCCGGTGCCGGCGTCGATGTTCCAGTCGCTGAACGCCATCTATATCGTCACGCTGGCGCCCTTGTTCGCCATGCTGTGGCTGAAGCTCGCCCGGCACGGCCTGGAGCCGTCGACCACGGCCAAATTCGGCCTCGGGCTGATGCAGCTCGGCCTTGGCTTTCTCGTCCTCGTCTGGGGCGGGGCGGGCGACGGCCTTACCCCCGTTTTCTATATTTTCCTCATCTATCTGCTGCACACCACCGGCGAACTTTGCCTGTCGCCGGTGGGGCTGTCGGCGATGAACCGGCTGGCGCCGGCGCATATGGCCAGCCTGGTCATGGGCACCTGGTTCTTCGCCTCGGCCACCGGCAATTTCGCCTCGGGCCTGATTGCCGCCGCCACCGGCGGCGCCGAGGGGGTGATGACGGCGGCCACCGTGCTGGCCGTCTATGGCAAGGTCGGCTGGGTGGCGCTGGCGGTCGGTGTCGGCGTTCTTGCCGTCAGCCCGTTCATCACCCGGCTGATGCACCTCGATACGCTTCGCGACGAAGAAGCGGCGGAATAAACGGTCGGAGAAGCGGCGGAATAAGCAGTCGGGCCTAGCGGCGCGGCGCCGCCAGCAGGCGCTCCGCCTGGGCGTGGGCCTCCTCGGTGATGTGCGCGCCCGACAGCATGCGGGCGATTTCGTGGGTGCGGCCGGCCGGGTCCAGCGGCGCCACCGTGGTGCGGCCGCCGTCCTTGCCGATGTGGAGGTGGCGGCGGCCGGCGGCCGCCACTTGCGGGCTGTGCGTCACCACCAGCACCTGCGCGGTTTCCGCAAGCCTGGCGAGACGGCTGCCGATGGCGCTGGCGGTGGCGCCGCCGACGCCGCGGTCGATTTCGTCGAACACCAGCGTTCCGGCGCTGCCGCTGCCGGCCAGCGCCACTTTCAGCGCCAGGGTGAAGCGGCTCAGTTCGCCGCCCGAGGCGATTCGGATCAGTGGGCCGAAATCCTGGCCGGCGTTGGTGGCCACTTCGAAGCGCACCTGGTCGCCGCCGCTCGCCCCGGCGGGCGCCGCATCGATCCGGGTTCGAAAGCGCGCCCCTTCCAGCTTCAGCGCCGGCAGTTCGCCGGCCACGGCCGCATCGAGCCGCCGCGCCGCCGCCCTGCGCGATTCGCCGAGGCGGGCCGCCGCCGCCGCCACGCGCTGCTCTGCTTGCCGCTCGGCCGCCTGCAACTGGCGAAGCTGGCCGTCACGGCCGTCGAGCGCTTCCAGCCGCTGCTGCAACTGTTCCGCCAGCGCCGCCAGCGAATCGGCCTCGGTGCGGTGTTTGCGGGCGGCCGCCCTGAGGTCGAACAAACGCGCCTCGATCGCTTCCAGCCGCTCGGGCGAGATGCGGAAGCGTTCGCGGACGTTCGCCAGATTGCCTTCCATGCGGTCGCCGGCCACCAGCGCCTCGTCGACGGCGTCGAGCGTGCCCTGAAGGTCGGCGTCGGCGTCGGCGATCCGCTCCAGCCGCCGCGCCGCCTGCCGCAATTGCGACAGCGCGCCGTCGCCGCCGGTAAGCAGCTCCTCGATGCGGTCGAGCGCGTCGCCGAGTTTGGCGCCCTGCTGCATGTGTTGGCGCGCCGCGGCCAGTTGCTGTTCCTCGCCCGGCTGCGGCACCAGCGTCCGCAGTTCGTCGGCGGCGTGCCGCAGCCAGTCGCGCTCGCGCGCGTCTGCATCGAGGCGCGTCTCGGCGGCCTCGCGCGCGGCGGTCGCCGCCTTCCAGCCGGCGTGGGCCGCCGCCATGTCGGCCACGAGGTCGGCATGGCCGGCGAAGGCGTCGAGGAGCGCCATGTGGCCGCGCGGGTTCAGCAGCCCGCGGTCGTCGTGCTGGCCGTGGATTTCCACCAGCAGCTGGCCGAGCCGGCGCAGCAGCGTCGCCGAAATGGCGGTGTCGTTGACGAAGGCGCGGCTGCCGCCGTCGGCCAGCAGGCGCCGGCGCACGAGGATGGCGCCCGGCTCGTCCACGGGGATGCCATGTTCGGCCAGCAGGGCGAACGCCGGATGGTCGCGGCCGACGCGGAATTCCGCCGCCACCTGCGCTTCGGCCTCGCCCTTCCGCACCATGGCGGCGTCGGCGCGCTCGCCGAGGGCGAGGTTGAGGCCGTCCAGCAGGATGGATTT
The DNA here is from genome assembly GCA_964471485.1 of uncultured Sandaracinobacter sp. Classification (GTDB taxonomy): domain Bacteria; phylum Pseudomonadota; class Alphaproteobacteria; order Sphingomonadales; family Sphingomonadaceae; genus Sandaracinobacteroides. Next base: position 14,828 of record CAYYGQ010000017.1, read on the forward strand.
CCCGGCGCCGGTTTCCCCGGTCAGCACCGTGAGGCCGCCGTCGAGTTCGAGCGCTACCCGCTCGATCAGAACGAGATCGCGGATCGAAAGCTCTGCGAGCAAGCCGGATTGCCTTCGCCTCAGCCGCCCGGCGCGGTCGGGGCGGCGTTGTGGGCGACCTTGGCGTCGGGCGCGTATTTCCGCATCAGCTGATAGCTGCGCTGATACCATTTCGAGCCGGGATAATTGGCGCCGAGGACGGCGGCGTTGCGCATCGCTTCCTCGGGGAGGCCGAGCGCCAGATAGGCTTCGACGAGGCGGTAGAGCGCTTCCGGCGTGTGGCTGGTGGTCTGGTATTTGTCGAGGACGATGCGGTAGCGGGTGGCGGCGGAAATCCACTGGCGGTTGCGCGCGTAGAAGCGGCCGATGTCGAGTTCCTTGCCGGCCAGATGGTCGTTCACCAGGTCGATCTTGAGGCGGGCGTCGGCGGCATAGGACGTGTCGGGATAGCGGCGCACCAGCTCATTCAAGGCGTCGAGCGCCTGCTGGGTGATCTTCTGGTCGCGGGCGACATCGGCGATCTGCTCGTAATAGCTGAGGGCGATGATGTAATAGGCGTAGGGCGCGTCGCGGTTGCCGGGGTGCAGGCTGAGGAAACGCTGCGCCGTCTGGATCGCTTCGGGGTATTGCCGCGAGGCGTAGTTGCTGAACGACGACATCAGTTGCGCGCGCCGCGCCCACACCGAATAGGGGTGCTGGCGCTCCACCTCGTCGAACAGCATGGCCGAAGTGCGGAAGTCGCCACGGTCGAGTTCGGTTTTCGCCAGCGAATAGAGGGTTTCGACATCGCGGGCGATATAGGCGCGGTCGGCCCTGGCGCCCTTGTCGCCGCCGCTGGCGCAGCCGGCGGCGAGCAGCAGCGCCGGCGCCAGCAGCAGCAGCGCGCGGGCGCCGCTGATTCGGAACGGGGTGCTGGCGCTGGTTGCGGCGTTGGTTGCTTGCATGGCTGCGTCTTACCTGTGGAAGCGAAAGGCGACAAGCGTTCGGCGTGAAGAAAGCCGCTGTGGCCGCCGGCGGATGAATTCGCCTTGAATGCGGCAGGGAAAGGAACGCCGGCCGGGCCGCTGGCCGCTGGTAAAAGCCGCGCCGGGCCGCTAAGGCGAACCGTCCATGTCGGGCTTTCCCGATGGATGCCGCTGTTTGACATTTGCCCGGACCGAAGGATCAGAATGCTCAATTCGATGCGTAAGTCGGCCACCACCTGGGTCGGGATTCCGGTTCTGGTGCTTGCGATCGGCGCCATGGTGGTCACCATGTTCCAGCCGCAGGGACCATTGGTGTCCGGCGACCAGGCCGGCAATGTGGCGGCGACCATCGGCAAGAGCGCCCTGCTCGACAGCGAATATTCGAGCGCGGTCGAACGCGCCGCCGGGCAGGAGCGCCAGCAGCAGCCCGACATGACCACCGCCGCTTTCCTCGACGCCGGCGGCGGCCGCATGGTGCTGGACCAGTTGATCCGCGGCAAGGCGCTCGATGCCTTCGGCGCCGCCAACGGCCTGGTGGTGTCGCGGCGCATGGTCGACGGCGAGATCGCCAGCATCCCCGCCTTCCAGTTGAACGGCCGCTTCGACGACGCCACCTTCCGGCGGGTGCTGGACGAGCAGCGCATCGGCGAGCGGGAACTTCGCCAGTCGATCGCGACCGACCTGATGCAGCGGCAGTTGCTGCAGCCGGTGATGCTGGGGGCGCATGTGCCGACGGCGATGGCGGAACGCTATGCGCTGCTGCTGCTGGAACAGCGGCAGGGCGAAATTCTGCCGGTTCCCTCGGCGGCGGCGGCCGATCCGGGCACGCCGACCGACGCGCAGTTGCAGGCTTTCCACGACGCCAACAGCGCCGCCTACACCATTCCCGAGCGGCGCGCTTTCCGCTTCGCCGAAATCGACGATGCGGCGCTGGTCGCGAAGGCGAAGCCGACGGCGGACGAGGTTCGCGGCTATTACGACCAGCATCCGGCCGAATTTGGCGGCGTTGAAACCCGCGACGTGCGCCAGATCGTGCTGATCGACGAAGCGAAGGCGAAGGCGTTCGTGGAAAAGGTGCGCGGCGGCACGGAGTTCCAGAAAGCCGCCGCCGACGAGGGCTTCAGCAGCGACGACACCGGCCTTGGCCGCCTTGGCGAGGCGGCGCTTGCGGAGGAAGTGGGCGAGGCGGCGGCGACGGCGGCTTTTGCGCTGGCCGCGAATGGCGTCTCGGATCCGGTGCAGGCGGGTTACGGCTGGCAGGTGATGTTCGTCGGCGGCATCCATGCCGCGCAGGCCACGCCGTTTGCCGCCGTGTCGGCCGAAATCGAACAGCGGCTGGCCGGGGAAAAATTGCAGCAGCTGGTGGCCGATAATGTGGCGACGGCCGAGGATGCGCTGGAAGACGGCCAGTCGCTGGCTGACGTGGCGCAGAGCCTTGGCCTTGCCGTGCAGTCGGCGCCGGCGCTGACCCGCGACGGCCGCCTCGTCGACGAGAATTACACGGTCAACCGCGTCGACCAGCCGTTGCTGCCGCAGGTGTTCGCCGCCAGCCAGTCCGACGGGCCGCAGGTGGTCGAATATGGCGACAGCCATTATGCGCTGCTGGAAGTGACCGACGTGATCCAGCCGGTGCTGGTGCCGCTGGAGAAGATCCGCGGCGATGTCGCCGCCGCCTGGGCGGTGAAGGCGCGCTTCGACGCCGCCGGGGCCATGGCCGACCGCATCGCCAAGGCAGCGAGCGACGGCAAGACCATGCGGGAAGCCATCGGCGCCGACCGGCTGCCGCCGGTGCAGCCGCTCACCATTCGCCGGCTTGAGCTGACGCAGATGGTGCAGCAGGGGCAGGAAGTGCCGCTGCCGGTGCTGATGCTGCTGAACACGCCCCAAGGGCAGGCGCGCGCCGTCGCCGCCCCCGACAACCAGGGCTGGTTCGTGGTGAAGGTGAACGAAGTGACCGCCGGCGACGCCGCCGAAGCGGCGCCCATGGTGGACAGCATGCGGCAGAGCCTGATGCGCGACACCGCGCAGGAACTGGCCGACCGCTTCGTCCGCGCCGTCGAAGGCGAAGTGAAAGTGGTGCGGCAGCCGGCGGTGATCGAGGAAGCCGATCGCCGGATGCACGGCGATTTCCTCGACGAATGAAGCCTTTCGCCGACATCGAGGCCGAAGCGCGCGCCCGCCTGGCGGCCGGGCGGCACGCCGCCCTCCATCTGCTGCTGGACGCCGACACCGAAACGCCGGTTTCGGCCTGGCTGAAGCTTGGCCGGTCGGGGCGCGGCGACTTTCTGCTGGAATCGGTCGAGGGCGGGCGCACCCGGGGCCGCTATTCGCTGATCGGTCTCGACCCCGACCTGCTGTTCCGGGCGCGCGGCCAGCGGGCCGAGGTGAACCGGCGCTG
>CAYYGQ010000018.1:0-17757 GCA_964471485.1 uncultured Sandaracinobacter sp.
CCGGCATCGACCAGCGCGTCGATATAAAGCGAAACGCCGGCGGCGGCCTCGTCGCGGCCGTCCGGGTGGCGGACCATATAGGCGCCGCCACGGCCGATCTCGCCGCGAAGCGGCCCGCCCGCGGCGCTGCCGAACAGCGAAAAGCCGACCCAGCTTTGGTATTCGAAGCCGTGCCGCTCGGTCGGGTCGATGGTGATTCGCACATCGGGCAGCAGGGCGATCAGCCGTTCGAGCCGGGCCGCCGTTTCCGGCGCGATGGCGCCGAGCGCCGGCAGCGCCGATGCCGCCGGGCCGGCCAGGTCGAGGAGGGCGCGGTAGGGCGCCTCGTCGCCGGAAAGCGCCCCCCAGTCCTTGCGGTCGAGGCGGGCCATCAAGCGCGCCGCGTCGGCCACCGGCCAGCGCGCGGCGGCCAGTTCCGCCACCAGATCCGGCGTGGTGAGGTCGACGGAAAGATCGACCGCGCCGGCCGCCGCCAGCGTTTCCAGCGCCACCCGCACCAGTTCGGCGAGCGCTTCCTCGCTGTCGCTGCCGATCAGTTCGGCGCCCGCCTGCATCAATTGCCGTTCCGGCGCCAGTTGCCCGGCGCGGCCGCGCAGCACCGGCCCGGCATAGCCGAGGCGAAGCGGGCGCGGCGCGGCGGCCAGCCTGGTGGCGGCGATGCGGGCGATCTGGCCGGTGATGTCGGGGCGAAGGGCAAGCGCCGCCCCGCTCATCGGGTCGGAGGAACGGAAGAGGGCGCCGCCGACCGGCTTGCCAAGCCAGCTTTGCAGCGATGCCTCGTGCTCGACCAGCGGCGGCTCCACCCGTTCGTAGCCATGGGCGGCGAAGGCGTCGACGACATCGCGCACCAGTTGCGCCGTCGCCTCCGCTTCCGGCGGCAGCCGGTCGCGGAAGCCGGGCGGCAGCAGGGCGCGTCCCTCGCTCAAGAGAAGGCCAGCGCCTTCACGGTGCGGACACCCGGAAGCGCGCCGATGGCGGCCAGGGTCGCCGCATCGACCGCCGAGTCGACCGACAGCAGCAGAATCGCTTCGGCGCCGGCGTCGCGGCGGCCGAGGTGGAAAGTGCCGATGTTGACGTTGGCGTCGCCGAGCGTGCTGCCGAGGCGGCCGATGAAGCCCGGCTTGTCCTCGTTGATGATGAACAGCATCAACGGCGCGAAGTCGGCTTCCACCTTGATGCCGAAGATCTCGACCAGGCGCGGAGTCGCCGCCCCGAACAGCGTGCCGGCGACCGAACGCTCGCCGGCCGATGTCTTGACGCGGACGCGGATCAGCGTCTGATAGTCGGTGTCGCGGTCGTGGCGGACTTCGGCGACTTCGATGTCGCGGTCGCGGGCGATGGCCGGCGCGTTCACCATGTTGACGGTGTCCGAGAAGGTGCGCATCAGCCCGGCGAGGACGGCGCCGGTGATCGGCTTGATGTTGAGCTGCGCCGCCGCCCCTTCCACTTCGACGGTGACGGAGCGAAGGTCGTCGGCCGCTTCCAGTTGCCCGATCAGATTGCCGAGATGTTCGGCCAGCGCCATGTAGGGGCGCAGCTTCGGCGCATCCTCGGGCGACAGGCTCGGCATGTTGAGGGCGTTGGAGACGCCGCCCGTCAGCAGATAGTCCGACATCTGTTCGGCCACCTGGATGGCGACGTTCACCTGCGCTTCGTCGGTCGAGGCGCCGAGGTGCGGCGTCGAGACAAAGTTCGGCGTGCCGAACAGCGGATTTTCCTTCGCCGGCTCGGTGACGAAGACATCAAGCGCGGCGCCGGCGATGTGGCCGGAGAGCAGCCCTTCTTTGAGCGCCGCCTCGTCGACGAGGCCGCCGCGGGCGCAGTTGACGATGCGGACGCCCTTTTTGGTTTTGGTCAGATTCTCGCGCGAAAGGATGTTCCTGGTGCTTTCCGTCAAGGGCGTGTGCAGGGTGATGAAGTCGGCCTTGGCCAGCAGTTCGTCGAGCGTCACTTTCTCGACGCCCAGATCCTTGGCGCGCTCGGGCGTCAGGAACGGATCATAGGCGATCACCTTCATTTTCAGGCCAAGGGCGCGCTCGGCGACGATCGAGCCGATGTTGCCGCAGCCGATGAGGCCGAGGGTCTTCGATGTCACCTCGACGCCCATGAAGCGGTTCTTTTCCCACTTGCCGGCCTGGGTGGAGGCGTCGGCCTCGGGCAGTTGGCGGGCAAGGGCGAACATCAGCGCGATGGCGTGCTCGGCGGTGGTGATGGAATTGCCATAGGGCGTGTTCATGACGACGACGCCGCGCGTGGTGGCGGATGGAATGTCGACATTGTCGACGCCGATGCCGGCGCGGCCGACCACCTTCAGATTTTTGGCGGCGGCCAGCACGTCCGCCGTCACCTTGGTGGCCGAGCGGATGGCAAGGCCGTCATAGTCGCCGATGATGGCGATCAGTTCGTCCTTTGACAGGCCGGGCTTTTCATCGACCTCGACGCCGCGGGCGCGGAAGATTTCGGCCGCCTTCGGCGACATCTTGTCGGAAATCAATACCTTCGGCATGGCTCAGGCCTCCTTCGCGGCTGCATAGGCCCAGTCGAGCCAGGGGGTGAGGGCTTCGAGATCGGACGCCTCGACGGTCGCCCCGCACCAGATGCGAAGCGAGGGCGGCGCATCGCGATAGCCATTGATGTCAAAGGCGACGCCTTCCTTCTCCAGCAGCGACGCCATGGCCTTCGGCAGCTCGGCGGCGCCGTCGATGCGGATGCAGACCGAGGTGTTGGAGCGCGTTTCCGGCACCACGGCGAGGTTCGACGCCCAGGGCGTGCGCTCCATCCAGGCGAACAGAACGGCGGCGTTGGCGTCGGCGCGTTTGCGCAGGCCATCGAGACCGCCGACCGATTCCGCCCAGCGCAGCGCATCGAGATAATCCTCGACCGCCAGCATGGAGGGGGTGTTGATGGTTTCGCCCCTGAAGATGCCGTCGATCAGCTTGCCGCCCTTGGTCAGGCGGAAGATCTTCGGCAGCGGCCAGGCGGGCGTATAGCTGGTCAGCCGCTCGACGGCGCGCGGCGAGAGGATGAGGACGCCGTGCGCGCCTTCGCCGCCCAGCACCTTCTGCCAGCTGAAGGTGGCGACATCGAGCTTGTCGAACGGCAGGCTTTGCGCGAAGGCCGCCGAGGTGGCGTCGCAGAGGGTGAGGCCGGCGCGGTCGTCCCTGATCCAGTCGCCGTTTGCAATGCGCACGCCCGAGGTGGTGCCGTTCCACGGGAACAGCAGGTCGTCGTTGAAATCGACGGCGGCAAGGTCGGGGAGGGCGCCATAGTCGGCGGCCAGCACCGTCGGGTTCAGCTTCAATTGCTTGGCGGCGTCCGTCACCCAGCCCTGGCCGAAGCTTTCATAGGCGATGGCCGTCACGCCGCGGGCGCCGAGCAGGCTCCACATCGCCATTTCATAGGCGCCGGTGTCGGACGCCGGGACGATGCCGATCAAGTGCGAATCGGGCACCTCCAGCACGCTTCTGGTCAGGTCGATCGCCTGTTGCAGGCGCGCCTTGCCGATCTTCGAGCGGTGCGAGCGCCCGAGGCTGTCCGTCGCGAGGTTGGCGGGGGAATATCCGGGGCGCTTGGCGCAGGGACCGGACGAAAAATGCGCGCGCGCCGGGCGCGTGGTCGGCTTCACAGTCATCTTCTCTCCTCTCAGAGAGCGCGCGCCGCGTTGGGGCGGCGTGGCCCGCCGCCGTTCATAAAGGCGAATCCGCCGCCGTCAAGTGGGGGGCGGATGGCGGTGGCAAAGCCGCGGCAACGACGCTAGGGACGGCGCGATGAACGACAAGACCCGCCACAGCGCCTTCAACCCGGCGAGCCGCGAAGCCGATTTCGCCGCCCAGCCGACCCCGACCGCCCAGACCGAACATCCGGCCTATCGCCTCGCCTTTCAGGACAACGACTTCCTGCTGCGCGAGGAATTGCGGCCGGTGCGCTTCCAGTTGGAGTTGCTGAAGCCCGAACTGCTGTTGTCGGAAGCCGGCATCAGCTCCACCTTCGTCTTCTATGGATCGGCGCGCATTCCCTCGCCCGAGCAGGTCGACGAGCTTCGCGCCAGCGCCACCACTCCCGAGCGCAAGAAAGTGGTGGAGCGCCTCGTCGCCAAGGCCCGCTATTACGAGGAAGCGCGCAAGCTCGCCTATCTTGCCTCCTGCGTCGATTGCCGGCTGGGCGGCCCGCGCGATTATGTGGTCTGTTCGGGCGGCGGCCCGTCGATCATGGAGGCGGCCAATCGCGGCGCCCATGAAGCGGGGGCGCCGTCGGTCGGTCTCAACATCGTGCTGCCGCACGAGCAGTTGCCGAACGCCTATGTGACGCCGGGGTTGAGCTTCCAGTTCCATTATTTCGCGCTGAGAAAACTGCATTTCCTGATGCGGGCGCGCGCGGTTGCGGTGTTTCCGGGCGGCTTCGGCACGCTCGACGAACTGTTCGAACTGCTGACGCTGGTGCAGACGACGAAGATGGCGCCGGTGCCGATCCTGTTGTTCGGCCGGGAATTCTGGAACCGGGTGGTGAATTTCGACGCGCTGGCCGAGGAAGGGGTGATCGCGCCCGAGGATCCCGGCATCTTCCACTTTGTGGAAACGGCGGACGAAGCCTGGCGCTATGTCAGCGACTTTGCCGAACAGGCGTCGAACGCCGACGGCTGAGCCGTCGGCGCCGGTGAACTGCGGTCCGGGCGGGGCCGCCGCCGGGTCAGGCGGCGGTCGTCGCTTCCTCGGCCGAAGCGGTCTCCGGGGCGGCCGCTTCCGTGGCCTCGTCGGCCGGAGCAGCTTCGGCGGCCGCTTCGGGCGCAGCTTCAGCGGCCGGCGGCGCCGGGATCGGCAGCGGCGAATCGCTTTCGCTGTTCAGAAAGGCGATCAGGTCGGCGCGGTCCTGCGGCTTGGACATGCCGGCGAAGGCCATCTTGTTGCCGGGAATATATTTCTTCGGATTGGCGATCCACTGCGACAGCGCGTCCCAGGTCCATTCCTTGTCGGCCGTCGCCTTCATGGCGTCCGAATAGGCGAAGCCGGCTTCATGGGCGTGGTGGTTGCCGACGATGCCCCAGAGATTGGGACCGATCGCCGGGGCGGCGCCCTTGTCGATCGAATGGCAGGCGGCGCATTTCTTGAACTGCGCCTCGCCCTTCTGCACATTGGCCGACGCGAGGAAAAATTCGATCGGCTGTTCGGCCGGGCCGCTGCTGGCGTCGGCGACGGCTTCCTCCTCTACGCCCTCGACGATATAGCCGGGCTGTTCCGGCGCATGGCTCGGGAACAGCGCGCCGGTGATGACCGACAGGCCCAGGATGGACAATAGCCCGGCCAGCGTCCAGCCGGCGATCTTGTTCCACTCGTAACTGTCCACCTGTTCCACTCCGCATCTGTGTGCCGCGCCGGGCCGGATTTTCGAACCCCGCTCATAGAAAGCGCCCGGCCGCTTTGCAACGGTTTCGAACAGGGCTTCGAACAGGGCATGGCCTGGCGCCGGTCGTTGACGGGGTTCGGCATTCGGTGCATCGCCCGCGGATGCAGAAGTATCCGCCGCTGGCGCAAACCCTTGTCGACCGCATGCGCGCCGAGGCGCGCGCCGCGCCCGAGCGCGCCGTCTCCTTCCAGGGGGCGCCCGGCGCCTATTCGCACCAGGCGGTGCGCGAAGCGGTGCCGGATGCGCTGCCCTATCCCTGCTTCAGCTTCGAGGACGCCATCGCCGCCGTCATCGACGGCACCGTCCGCCTTGCCGCCATCCCGGTGGAGAACAGCCTGCACGGCCGCGTCGCCGATGTGCATTTTCTGCTGCCGGAGTCGCGGCTTTCCATCGTCGGCGAACATTATGTGAAGGTGGTGAGCTGCCTGCTCGGTGCGCCGGGCGCCACCCTTGCCGATGTGAAATGGGTGATGTCCCACCCGCAGGCGCTCGGCCAGTGCCGGAAGCGGCTGCGCGCGCTGGGTCTCGTCGCCGTCAACTACGCCGATACCGCGGCGGCGGCGGCGGCGGTGGCCGGCGACGGCGACCGCGAAGTGGCGGCCATCGCCTCGAAGCTGGCCGGCGAGCTTTACGGCAATACGCTGCTGATCGAAGGCGCGCAGGACGCCGAGCACAACCGCACCCGCTTCCTGCTGCTGTCGCGCACGCCGCTGACGGCGGCCAGCGGCCCCTGCAAGACCACGCTTTCCTTCGAGGTGAAGCATGCGCCGGCGGCGCTCTACAAGGCGCTCGGCGGTTTCGCCACCAACGCGGTCAATCTGACACGCCTTGAAAGCCACTTGCGCGGCGGTGCCTTCGACCCGGCGGAATTCCTGATCGACATCGAAGGTCGCCCCGACGATCCACCCATTGCCCGGGCGCTCGAAGAACTGGCCTTCCATTCGAAATGGGTTCACATTCTCGGCACTTATCCGATGGTGGCCGTGCAACAAATGTCCTAAACATGCCGGCCGCCTGCCGTGAAACGGTGATGATGCCCGGCCACCGCACCCCCTGCTGTCTTTGCCCGTGTTGTTGCCCGTGTCTTTATCGGGCACAGAGTGGCGTCGAGGCGGCGCGGCGCGGAGGCTCGTCATGTCGGTGATGTTCCGGCCGCCGGACCGCGTGGCCCGTTTCCGCCTGACCGATTATTTTTCCGTCGGTCCCTCGGGCGATCCGTTCTGGCGGCGCGTGCGCCGGGCACAGCTTTATCATTTCGACCGCTATCTGCCCTACAACCTCGTCATCGCGCTGCTGAACGGAGCGATGCTGTTCGGCATGTTCCGTCCGCGGCTGGGCGCCGCGCCCTTTCTGTGGCTGGCGCTGGCGCATCTGCTGGCGCTGGTGCTGGGCCGCGCCCGGCGGCTGGCCCGGCGCCGGGACCAGCAGATTGCCGTCGGCCGCCGGGCGACGCAATTGTCGCTGCTCAACATCGCCCTCGTCGGCTGTGGCTGGGGGGTGATTTTCTATCTGACGCTCGGCCATGCGGCGGATCATCGCGAGGCGATGCTCGTCATCGTGGCGGCGCTGGTGGGGCTTGGCTGCCTGTCCTTCTCGACCGCCGTCTGGCCGCTTGGGGCGGCCGTCCTCTGGGGTCCGGTGGCGGGCGGCACCATCGGCGGCCTCTTTGCCTACGGGCTGGCCGAAGTCTGGCCGGTGCTGCTGCTGCTGCTCAGCTTCATGCTGTTCATGGTGCGGGGAACCCTGGTGGCGGCCTATGTCGGCATGGCGCGGATCCATCTGCAACAGCATGTCGAGCAGCAGGAGGAAGTGGTGCGCCTGCTGTTGAACGAATTTGAAAGCAACGGTTCGGAATGGCTGTTCGAGTTCGACCACGGCGGCCATCTGTCCTTCGCGTCGAGCCGGCTTGCCGAAGCGCTGGGCCGGCCGGTGCGCGATGTGCTCGGCCAGCACTGGACCAGCTTCGTCGCCGATCATTCCACCAGCGGCGAACTGTTCGATCTGATCCACCGCCGCGCGCCGTTCCGCGACCTGCTGATCCGGGTCGAGGTGCAGGGCGAATATCGCTGGTGGATGCTGTCGGGAACGCCGAAACTCGACCGGGAAGGCCGGTCCAGCGGCTATCGGGGCGTCGGGCTCGATGTCACCGACCGGCAGCGGGCGGCGCAGCGCATCGCCGAACTGGCGACCTTCGATGCCCTGACCGGTCTCGTCAACCGCCGCATCCTGCACCAGACGCTGCTCGACGCCCTCGATCGCGGCGTGTCGAAGGATGCCGGCAACGTGGCGCTGCTGTTCGTCGACCTCGACCGTTTCAAGGCGGTGAACGACAGCCTCGGCCATGCCGCCGGCGACCTGCTGCTGGCGGAGGTGGCGCAGCGGCTGCGCGGCTGCGTCGTCGAAACCGGCGACAACGAGGCGCTGGTCGGCCGGCTTGGCGGCGACGAATTCGCCATCCTGCTGCGCGACTGCGCGACGGAACGCGCCATGGACATCGGCCGCTCGGTGATCGACCATCTCAGCCGTCCCTACCGGCTTGGCGACAAGCAGGTGCTGATCGGGGCCAGCATCGGCCTCGCCATCGGTCCCGGCGACGGCGGCAGCGCCGAACAGCTGATGCGCGCCGCCGATCTTGCCATGTACGACGCCAAGGCCGGGGGGCGGGGCACCGTCCGCTGCTACGACCGTTCGCTGCACCGCCGCGCCGAGGAGCGCCGCTCGCTGGAACTCGACCTCAGGAACGCCATTGCCCACAAGCAGTTGCGTCTGGTGTTTCAGCCGGTGGTCGATTCCATGGAGGAACGCATCGTCGGTTTCGAGGCGCTGCTCAGGTGGCATCATCCGCAGCAGGGCGATATTCCGCCGGCTGTTTTCGTCCCCCTTGCCGAAGAGGCGGGGCTGATCGGCCGGCTCGGCACCTTTGTGCTCGACGAGGCCTGCCGGGTGGCGGCGGGCTGGCCGCGCCACATCCGCATCGCCGTCAACGTGTCGCCGTTGCAGTTCGAGAATCCGGCCTTCCCGGACATCGTTCGCAAGGCGCTCCGGCGCTCGAAGCTGCCGGCCGAACGGCTTGAACTGGAGATGACGGAAAGCCTGTTTCTCGACACCAAGCCGCAGACGGAAAGCCTGTTGCGGGAATTGCGCGCCATGGGCGTCAGCTTCGCGCTCGACGATTTCGGCACCGGCTATTCGTCGCTCGGCTATTTGCAGAATGTCGCCTTCCGCCGCATCAAGATCGACCGCAGCTTCGTCAAGGGCTGCGTCGACGGCAGCGACGAATCCATCGCCATCATCCAGGCCATCGTCGCCCTCGCCGGCAGGCTCGGCATCGGCACGCTGGCCGAAGGCACGGAAAATCGCTCCGAATTCGAAATCATGCGCCGCCTCGGCTGCAACGAGGTGCAGGGCTATTATTTCGGCCGGCCGATGCCGGCCGATGAAGTGAGGCGCCTGCTCGACCGCAACCGGCCGCTCCTGGAACTGGTGGACCCGGCCGCGCCTTCGGCCGGCTAGGAGGTCGCGCCCTCGGCCCAGCGGCTTAGCAGCCAGTTGGCGATGGCGAGCGGCGGCGGCGCCTGCCACGCGGCTTCGCCGCGAAGGGCGGCGCGCACTTCGTCGCGCGATACCCAGCGCGCCTCGGCGATCTCGCTTTCGTCCAGATCAAGGGCTGGGCTGTCGGCGCGGGCGAAGGCGCCCATCATCAGGCTGGATGGGAACGGCCAGGGCTGGCTGGCGCCAAAGCGCACGCCATGCACCCGGATTCCGGCCTCCTCGAACAATTCCCGCGCGACGGCTTCCTCCAGCGATTCGCCCGGCTCGACGAAGCCGGCCAGCGCCGAGAACAGGCCGGGCGGAAATTGCGCGCCGCGGCCGACAAGAACATGGCCGTCGTGCTCGGCCAGCATGATCACCACCGGATCGACGCGGGGAAAATGCTCGGCGCCGCATTGCTCGCAAAGCCGGCTGTAGCCGGCCTTGGCGGGGCGCGTCGGCGCGCCGCAGGCGGCGCACCAGCCGTTGCGACGGTGCCATTCGAGGATCGAGCGCGCCTGCGCCAGAATGGCGGCGCGGCCGTCGGCAAGCATGGCGCCGGCGCTGCGGGCGTCCGCCGCCCGTGCCTCCAGATCGTCGTCGGCGCGGCCGTCGACGGCAAAGCGCGGCGCGCCGTCGGCGGTCAGGCCGAGGAACAGGCTCAGGCCCGCCGGCGCCTCGCTTCGCCTCGCCCAGTAGAAATCGCGGCCGTCTCTGGTCATCAGCGGCTTCAGATCGTCGAGGATGAGAAAGCGCGCCGCCGGATTCATGCGCGCCGCCCGCACGGCGTCGTCGTCGCGGCGCAGATGGTCGGCGCGGTCGAGCGGCGAGCCGGTGAAGCCCGGCGGGCGATGTTCCGGCATGGGGCGTTCTGGCATGAGTTGTTCAGACATGGGACGTTCCGGCATGGGGCAGGGGTTTCTGCTGGAGGGCATGTTCGACGACACGCCGGTAAAGATGCCGGTAAAGACTGGGAAGGCCGGCGTCCGCGAGCTTGTCCACCGGCACCCACAGCAATGGCTGCTCGCCAAGATAAGAGAGCGGTTCGCCGAGGACGGTTTTCGCCACCTTCAGATGCAGTTCGAAATGGCTGAAGACATGGCGGATGGCGAAAGGCTGCATGTCCCAGGCCGAATCGAACGGAAAGCGGTCGGCCTCGTGTTCCGACCAGGGGGTGCCGGGAAGGCCGGCCATGCCGCCGAGAAGGCCGCGGCGCGGCCGCCGCACCAGCGCCAGTGCGCCTTCATGCTCGATCCACCAGGCGAGGCCCCGGCGCCTCGGCCTCGGCTTTGCCGGAGCGCGCGCCGGGTACTGCCCGACCGTTCCGGCAAGCCTGGCGGCGCAGCGATGTTGCAGCGGGCAGGCGGGGCAGTCGGGGCCATGCGGCGTGCAGATGCCGGCGCCGAGATCCATCAGCGCCTCGGTGAAGTCGCCGGGGCGCGCCGGCGGCACGAAGGGAGCGAGCATTGGCCGCGCCCGGTCGGGAAGGGCGGCCGGCGCCGCGTCGATGGCGAACAGCCGCGCCGCCACGCGCGCCACATTGGCGTCGACGGCGACCACGGCTTCGCCAAAGGCGATGGCCGCGATGGCCGCCGCCGTATAGCGGCCGATTCCCGGCAGTTCCCGCAACCGTTCGGCGCTGGTCGGGAAGGCGCCGCGCGCGGCGACAAGCCTTGCCGTCGCCATCAGATTGCGGGCGCGGGCGTAATAGCCGAGGCCGGCCCATTCGCGCAGCACCTCGGTTTCGTCGGCCGCCGCCAGCGCGTCCACGGTCGGCCATCGCCGCAGAAAACGCCGCCAGTAGCGCGCCGCCACGTCGACCCTGGTCTGCTGCGCCATGATTTCCGAAAGCCAGACGGGATAGGGATCGGGGCGGCCGGCGCTTCCCGGCGGCCGCCGCCAGGGCAGGGTCCGGGCGTTCGAGTCATACCAGGCAAGCAGCGGACCGGAGAGGGATTCGGGAAAGCGGTCGACGGGCATGGGCCCATCTGGCACAGAAGCGGCCATGGCGAAATCGGCAAAATCGAAGACGCCGCCCACGCGCCGCAACGGCGTGCGCGAGGTGGGCGCGCTGCTCCCGGACGTGGCCGGCACCGCCTTCCGGCGCTTCGGGTTTTCGCAGGCGATGCTGGTTTCCCGCTGGGGGGACATCGTCGGCCCGGGCTATGCCCGCCTGTCGACCCCCGAGTCGATTCGTTTCCCGCGCCGGCGATCCGGTGGCGGCACGCTTACCGTTCGCGCCGAAGGGGCGGTCGCCGTGCAGTTGCAGCATATCGCCCCGCAACTGGTCGAGCGGGTGAACCGGCTGCTGGGGGCGAAAACGGTGGAGCGGCTGAAGCTGGTGCAGGGCGAGGTTCGCCGCCAGGCGCCCGCCGAAAGATCCGCTGAAAGGCCAGCCGGAGCATCCGGCCGTCCGGCCGGCGCGGCACCGCCGGAGGGCGGCAATGCGGCACCGCCGGCGGACGGCGGCAATCTCGCCGCCGTCACCGCCGAGTCGCTGGCCCGCATCGGCGACGACGGCCTGCGCCGGGCGCTGCTCGATCTCGCCGCCCAGTTGCAGGCGCGGGACGGGCCGCCCCAAGTCCGTTAGGTCACAGGTCCGTTAGGTCAACGGTTCAGGACGGCAGTTCTCAGGACGGCAGTTCCACGACCGGGGATTCGCTGCTTTCGCGCACGATTTCGATGCCGCGCTGCGCCGACGCCTTCGAGGCATAGCCTTCGGATGCGGTGGCGATGATGTTGCCGTTCGAGTGCCTGAGCCGCCAGCGATATTCGCCGGCCTTGTCCTGGTAGAGTTCGAACTTCGTTGCCATGCGTTGCCTCTCGGTTGAAAATGCCTTTCGGCGCCTTTCGGTTGGAAATGCGCCGGCAAGTCTGGCAGCGGCGGCCTTTCGGGGCAAGCCCGGTTGCAACCGTTTACAGTGCCGACTATCTCGACGGTTCGATGCTGTGCCGGCGCGTCCGGGGAGAAGGTGATGGGCGGATTGTTCGACGAACGGAAAAAAGGCCATGAGGCGAAGTTCGCGCGCGACATGGAACAGGAGTTCCGCATCAACGCGCGCCGCAACCGTCTCGCCGGCGAATGGGCGGCGGCGCGGCTCGGCCTGACCGAGGCCGAGACCGAAGCCTATGCCAAGTCGGTGATCCAGGCCGATTTCGAGGAAGTGGGCGATGCCGACGTGATCGGCAAGCTGATGGGCGATCTGCTGAAGGGCGGCATCGACATCGGCGAGATCGAGATCCGGGAGGTGCTTGCCCGCTCGGAAGCGGAAGCGCGCGCCCAGATCCTGAAGGAAGGCTGAGGATGGGCATGTCGGGCGCCGAGATCGAACAGGCGATTCGGGCCGCCTTTCCCGAGGCCGAGATTCGTCTGACCGATCTTGCCGGCGACAACGAGCATTGGGCCGTTCATGTGGTCTGCCCGAGCTTTGCCGGTCTCAGCCGCGTCAAGCAGCATCAATTGGTGTATCAGGCCCTCGGCGGCCGCGTCGGCGGGCAGTTGCATGCCTTGCAGGTGACGACTTCGGTTCCGGCCTGAACGGGCCTGTTGTGGAGATTGTTATGGGTGTGGAAATGCAGGCGACGCGGCAGCGGATCGACGAGATCGTCAAGGGCCATCCGGTGGTGTTGTTCATGAAGGGCACGGCGAATTTCCCGCAGTGCGGCTTCTCGGCCCGGGCCGTCGCCATCCTTCAGCATCTGCAAGTGCCGTTCCATGCCGTGGACGTGCTGTCGGATTCCGAAATCCGCCAGGGCGTGAAGGACTATTCCGACTGGCCGACCATTCCGCAGCTCTACGCCAATGGCGAATTCATCGGTGGCGCCGACATCATGATGGAAATGTTCGAGGCGGGCGAGTTGCAGGCGCTGTTCGCCGACGCGGCCGCCGGTCCGAGCGCCTGACCTTCGTTTTCCCATGGCCGATTCCGCGCCCGGCCCGGTCGAGCATCCTTTAAGCTTCGGGCCGCTGTGGCGGCGGACGGTGATGGTGATCGGCCGCAACCGCGAACTGCTGTGGCCGCTGGCCGGCGCCATGTTCTTCCTGCCGCAACTGCTGTTCGCCATGGTCGAGCCGGAGCGGAAGGCCGGCCTGCACCTGGATTTCGCCGCCTCGCTGCCGGTGATGACGACTCTGGTCGCCGGCCTGCTGATCACCATCGCCGGGCAGGTGGTGGTGTCGTTCGTCGCCGTCCATGACGGCACCGAGGGCCTGACCCTCGGCCAGGTGATCGTTCGCGCCGGTTCGCTTCTTGGCCCGGCCTGCGCGCTGCTGCTGTTGCAGGGGGTGGCGACCTTCCTCGGGCTGCTGCTGCTGATCGTGCCGGGGCTGCTGCTGTTCACGCGCCTGGCGGTGGCGCTGCCGCTGCTGGCGACGGCAACGCGCGACCCGCTGCTGGCGCTCAAGGACAGTTGGCGGTTGACCGAGGGCTTCACGCTGCGGATCCTCGTCAGCCTGGCGACGCTGCTGGCGGGCATCTTTCTGTTCTATGCCGGAATCGTGTCGCTTGGCCTGCTGCTCGGTTCGCCCGACCCGCTGGCGGCCGCCGTCGGCCGCTGGAGCATTGGCCGCTGGCTGCTGGAACTGCTGAGCGCCGCCGCCGTTGCCGTGATCGGGGTGGTTTCGGTGTGCTTTTATGCAAGCCTGCTGGTGGCGATCCGCAGGCTGGGGCCAGGCGGCTCATGACCGATCCCCTCATGGACAGCGCACCGGACAGCGCGGCGGACATCATCCTGGTGGTGGCGGCGGCCGACAACGGCGTCATCGGCGACCGTGGCCGCATCCCCTGGCATCTGCCGGCCGATCTCCGGCGTTTCCGCGCCCTCACCATGGGGCATGCGCTGCTGATGGGGCGAAAAACCTTCGACTCGATCGGCCGCCCGCTGCCCGGCCGCCGCAACATCGTGCTGACGCGCCAGCCCGGCTGGGCCGCCGCCGGGGTGGAAACGGCCGCCGATCTGCCCACGGCGCTTCGCCTGGCTATGGAAAGCAGGGCCATGGAGGGCGGGGCGGCGCTGATGGTGATCGGCGGCGCCGAGCTTTACGCCGAGGCCCGGCCGCTGGCGCACAGGATCGAATTGACGCGGGTGCATCTGTTGCCGGCCGGCGATGCCTTTTTCGCCGCCCCGGAGCCGGCGCTGTGGCGGCGGACCTCTGCCGTTCGCCACGAGGCCGAAGGCGAGGCCCCGGCGCACAGCTTTGAAACCTATGCGCGCGTAAGCGCGCCGAAAACGGCAATGCGCGTGGGCGCGCCGAATATGCATGCGCGCGTAAGCGCGCTGGCGGGCCGGCCGTGATTGTCGTTTCCGGTGGCGGGCGCCTTCCCGACCGGCTGCGCGGCGGCGCCATCGCCCTTGGCAATTTCGACGGCGTGCATCGCGGCCATCAGGCGGTGATCGGCGCCGCCGTCGAGCGCGCCCGCGCCGAGGGGCGCCCGGCGCTGGTCGGCACCTTCGCGCCGCATCCGGCGCGCTTCTTCCTGCCCGACAAGCCGCCCTTTGCCTTGACCTGCCCCGAACAGAAGCAGGAGCTGCTGGCGGCGCTTGGGGTGGATGCCACCGTCGTCATCCCCTTCGACGCCGGGCTTGCCCGGCTTTCGGCGGCGGAGTTCGCCGCCGGCTGGCTGGGCGCCCGGCTTGGAATCGCCCATGCGGTGACGGGCATGGATTTCACCTTCGGCAAGGGACGGACGGGGAGTGTCGGCCAACTGGCGGCCTTCGGCCGCGAGAGCGGCTTTACCGCCGAAGCGGTGCCGCCCGTGACCGATGGCGGCGCCGTTATTTCCTCGACCAGGATTCGCGAGGCGCTGGTGAAAGGCGACATGGCCGAGGCGACGCGCCTTCTCGGCCGGCCGTTCGCCATCCGCGGGCCGGTGCTTCCCGGCGACCGGCGCGGCCGCACCATCGGCGTTCCCACCGCCAACCAGCAGTTGGGCGCCTATCTCCGCCCGCGCTACGGCGTCTATGCGGCGCGGGTGCGGCTGGCCGACGGCGCGCTGCTGGCTGGGGTGGCCAATCTTGGCGTCCGGCCGATGTTCGATCCGCCGAAAGAGCTGCTGGAAACCTGGATCTTCGACTGGTCGGGCGACCTCTATGGGCAGGAAATCGACGTGCAGCTGATCGAATGGCTGCGCCCGGAACTGCGCCTCGACGGCCTCGCGGCGCTCAGGGCGCGGATCGCCGAGGACGAACGGCTGGCGCGGCGAATCCTCGCCGAAATCTAGGACGTTCGTTCTGGCGCCGTTCGTTCCGGCGCCGTTCGTTCCGGCGCCCCCCGTTCCGGCGGTTCAGCTGGCGAACTGCGCCAGTTCCTCGTCCAGCAGTTCGCGGGCGTAGGGCAGGCAGCGGCCGCACTGCGGCTTGCAGCCAAGGCGTGCATAGGCCTCGCGCTCGGTCCTGGCGCCAGAGCGGGCGGTGTCCCGGACCTGGCGTTCACGAAGCGCATTGCAGGAGCAGACGATCATTTGCCTCACCCATGTTGGCGGCCGGGAAGGGGACCGGCTGCGATTGCGATTGATATGCAATATTCGCGAACGGTGCAAGCGATTCGCAGTAACGGCGAATTTCCTGCGGAATTTCGTCGTTCGTTGCCAAGACGCAACAGTGATTTGCAGTTCCGGCCGTTCCTGGGCTGGTTCCGGTTTATGGTTGCTGTTAGGTAAGGTTCGGGGTCGGCACCGGATTGCGCGAACGCGCGATCGACAAGGGGTGTCGCGCCCATGCAAGGCAGATCTCCGCTGCTGGCGGTTTGCGGAACACGGCCGGAAGCGGTCAAACTGTCTCCTCTCATCCGCGAATTGCGGCGGCGCGGCCAGCGGGTGCTGCTGCTGGCGAGCGGCCAGCATCGCCATCTGGCGCCGCGCATGTTCGCCGAACTTGGCCTGGCGCCCGACATCGACCTTTCCGAGACCGGCCCGGGCACCGGCCTTTCCGAGGCAGGCCCGGGCGCCGGGCCTGGCCAGCTGCTCGGCGCGCTGGTGACGCGGATCGCCCCGGTGCTTCACGGCTGTCGTCCGGCCCTCGTTCTGGTGCAGGGCGACACCGTCAGCACGCTCGCCGGAGCGCTCGCCGCCGCCTATGCCCGGCTTCCCGTGGCGCATGTCGAAGCCGGGCTTCGCACCGGCGATCCGCAGGAACCCCATCCCGAGGAAATGCACCGCCGGCTGGTGGCGCCGATCGCCAGCCTGCATTTCGCGCCGACCGTGCGGGCGGCGGCCAGCCTGCGGGCGGAAGGGGTCGACGCCGAGCGGATTTTCGTGACCGGCAACACCGGTGTCGATGCGCTTCTGGCCGGGTGCGCGCGGCTCGATTCCAGCCCCGCCCTGCAACGGGAACTGCAACGGCGCTTCGCCTTCCTTGGCGATGGCGGATTTCTGCTGGCCACCGTCCACCGGCGCGAGAATGTCGGCGCCCGCCTCGATTCGATCCTCGGCGCGCTGGCGCGGCTTGCGGCGACGGCCGCATTGCCGCTCGTCGTGCCGCTGCATCCCAATCCGGCGGTGCGGGTGCCGTTCCAGCAGCAGCTCGGCCATCGTCCGGGCGTGCATCTGCTGGAAGCGCAGGATCATGTGGCGATGCTGTGGCTGATGCGGCGCGCCCGGCTGCTGCTGACCGATTCCGGCGGTCTCCAGGAAGAAGCGCCGTCGCTCGGCCTGAGGACGCTGGTGCTGCGGCAGGCGACCGAACGGCCGGAAGCGATCGACGCCGGCGCCTCGGAGCTTGCCCCCCCCGAGAGCGACGACCTTGTCGCCAGGGCGCGGCGGCTGCTCGGGCTGCCGCCGCTGGCGCCGCTGTTCCCGTTCGGCGACGGCCAGGCGTCCGCGCGGATCGCCGATCATCTCCTCGACTGGCTCGGCTATCGGGCGGTGCCCGCCGACCGGCTGCGGGCGATCGGCTGAGTCAGGCCTCGCCGGCGCCGAGGGCCAGCATCAGGCCGGGAAAATCCGGGAAGCTGGTGGCGATCGGCGCCCGGTCGGCGACGGTGACCGGCGCCTTTGCCGCCAGCGACAGGATGGCGAAGCTCATGGCGATGCGGTGGTCGAGCAAGGGGTCGACGCGGTTGCCGCCGGCAAGCTTCTCGCCGCCGCTGCCGGTGACGATCAGGCCGTCGTCCAGTTCCTCGATGCTGGCGCCGGCGGCGCGGAGCCCGGCCGCCATCAGGCGAATACGGTCGCTTTCCTTTACCCGCAGCTCGCCGATGCCGCGCATCTCTGTCCGGCCTTCGGCCAGCGCCGCCGCCACGAACAGCACCGGATATTCGTCGATCATCGACGGCGCCACGTCCGGCGGCACGACGAGGCCGCGCAGCGGGGAATGGCGGACGCGAAGATCGGCGACCGGCTCGCCGCCGACTTCGCGCCGGTTCAGCCGCTCGATGCGGCCGCCCATCTTCTCCAGCACGCGGACGAGGCCGTCCCGCGTCGGGTTGAGACCAACCCCCTCGATGAGGATATCCGACCCCGGCACCAGCAGCGCCGCCACCAGCGGGAAGGCCGCCGACGACGGGTCGCCGGGCACGACAAGCTGCTGCGGCCGCAGTTCGGCGCGCCCGTGCAGGGCGATGCGGCGGCCGCCGCCGGCCAGCGGCTCGACTTCGATTGCGGCGCCGAACCCGGCCAGCATCCGCTCGCTGTGGTCGCGGGACGGCACCGGCTCTTCGATCACGGTGGTCGCCGGCACGTTCAGACCGGCCAGCAGGATGGCGGACTTCACCTGCGCCGAGGCCACCGGCAGCCGATAGGTCAGGGGCAGCGCCATGCCGGCGCCGCGCACCAGCAGCGGCAGCCGTCCGCCGGGCGATGCCTCGAATTCGGCGCCCATGCGCGACAG
>CAYYGQ010000019.1:0-17693 GCA_964471485.1 uncultured Sandaracinobacter sp.
CCAGAATCACGCCATTGGCGTCCGAGAGCACGATGCAATATCCCTGCGGCCCCATGAACTGGTAAAGTCGATCAATCGTTTCCTGCGCCGAGACGATCAGCGGCTCGGATTTCCGGCGAATGCAGCGGAATTCGAGATCGGTGAGCCGCACCGGGGTCGACGCCTGTTCCGGGTTCAGGCCGTGCTGGAGCACCGACCGCGACCACGAGGCGGCAATCGCCGAGCGGCCGGCGGAATTATGGTCTTCCAGCACGGTATAGACACGATGCGTATGCAGACTGGCACTGACGCTCATAGGACCTCCTCGTAGCCATTCCCCCGGCAAGCCTGATCGTATACAGCATCCAGGCAGGCGCCTAGACTTATTCAGATGTCCACTTCTTCCTCTGCTGTTCCCACCAGTCGCCGCGGGGAGTTGGGGCCAGCGCCCCCTCACCCCCGCGGCGCAATCCGGGCCGGGCGGTCAGGCCGCCAGAAGCGTCGAAAACTGGCGCAGCCAGGCCACATGGGCGGTCCACGCCGGCCCGGTCACCATATTGCCGTCGGTGACGGCCTGCTCGAACGGCAGGTTCACAAATTCCCCGCCGGCCAAACGCACTTCCGGCGCGCAGGCCGGATAGGCCGAAACCCTGCGGCCCTTCAAAGCATCGGCGGCGGCAAGAATCTGGATGCCGTGGCATATGGAGGCGATCGGCTTGCCGGTATCGACGAAGTGACGGGTCATCCGAATGACCTCCGGTTCAAGGCGCAGATACTCCGGGGCGCGCCCGCCGCTAATGACAAGCGCATCATATTCTTCGACTTTCACGTCGGCGAAGGTGGCATTCAGCGTGAAATTATGCCCACGCTTCTCGCTATAGGTCTGATCCCCCTCGAAGTCGTGGATCGATGTTCGAATCTGCTCTCCCGCCGCTTTGGCGTGGCAAACGGCATCGACCTGATGGCCGACGATCTGCAACGCCTGAAAAGGAACCATTACCTCGTAATCTTCAGCATAATCCCCAACAAGGAACAGAATTTTTTTCGACATCGCTCGGTAGTCCTTTCCTAAAACAGCACCGCCCAGGCTTATGGCCGAGAAAGCCGGCGGCTGGGAACCGGCCAACACCGAGGCCGCGCCGCAGAGGGCCGGCAACTGTCTCAATTCCGCGACACTTGCATGCAACTTCGCACCCGGACGGGTTGCCTCTCCAGCATGCACCTGACAATTTGACACTGTGAAGACATAGCTTTCCAGCAAGCCCGAAGCACGAGCCGAACTTTTGGGGCCGAAGCTGCGGGCATTGAAATCGGGGGCCTTGAAATTGGGTGGGACCATGAAAAAACCGGACGCCAGCAGCAGAGAGCAAGCGACGCGCCGTGGCGTCCTCGGCGGGATGGCGGCGGCGGCCCTCGCCCCGCTGGGAGCGGCGATGGCGCAATCGGCGCAGGCGCAGGTGCCAGCGCAGGCACCGGCACCGGCAGCCCGCCCGCAGATGCCGTCGCGGCCGCCGATACCGCAGGGCGGGCGCGGCCAGACCAAGGTGCTGTTCATCACCCAGTATAAGGATTTCGACCGCGACGACCTGTTCAAGACCCTCGATGCCATGGGCGAAACCATCTCGTGGACACATGTCGAGAATCCGGTCGCCCAGGTCTGCTTCGAGCCGCGCATCGCCGACCAGTTCGATGTCTTCCTGTTCTACGACGCCTATGCCGGCCGCGATTACAACTACGACCCGGCCACCGGGCGGCCGCGCGTCAACCCGGCCACCGGGCGCCCGGACATCATCGAAACCAAGCCCTCCCAGGCCTTGCAGGACAGCTTCAAGACGCTGCTGCGCCGGGGCGACAAGGGCTTCGTCTTCCTGCACCACGCCATCGCATCCTGGGTGCACACATGGCCCGAATACAGCGAGGTGATCGGCGCCGCCGCCGACTGGACCCGGCCGCTGACCGTGCGCGGCAAGACCTACCCGCCCTCCGGCTATCGGGAAGGCGTCCCCCAGCGCATCCGGGTGGTCGACAAGACCCATCCGGTGATGCGGGGCGTCGAGGATTTCGACATCGTCGACGAGGTGTATCTGTGCCCGATGTTCGAGGAGGCGGTGCATCCGCTGACCCGCACGACCATCGACAATGTTCCCGCCTATTTTCGTCCGGCCCAGGCCAGCCATCCGCTTGGCAGCAACATGACCAGTTGGGTGAAGACCGCCGAGAATTCCCCGGTCGTCTATCTGCAACATGGGCATGACAAACAGGCTTACGAAAACGAATCCTTTCGGAAGATGCTGATGAACGCGATCAACTGGACGGCATCCGACGAGTCCAAGATCTGGGCCAGGGCGAACCCGAGCAAGATTTTCGCCTAGCAGGCCAGAGAACTGCAATCCGGAATACGCAACTTGCACTTCGACGTGCGAGAAGGGGGAAGCTGTGGACAGGCGAACATTACTGCAAGCGATACCGGCGGCGATGGCGTTTTCGCCGCTTCTGGCCAGGGCGGCCCTGGCGGCCCCGCGCGCCAAAATCACCGACGTGCGGCTGGTGCCGCTGAAAATCCAGCGCGAACTCGGCTCCATGGAGCCCGCCTGGGCGCCGGGCAGCCGCATGACGTTCCGCATCGGCGGAGGGGCGTTTCTGGAGATCGTCAGCGATCAGGGCGTGGTGGGCTATGGCCCGCAGATCGTCGCCGACACGGTGCCGCGCCTCCGGGCACTGCTGGTCGGCCAGGATCCCTTCGATGTCGAACGGCTCTACGGCCCGATCCGCCTGGCCGCCGGCGCCAACGCCCGCAGCGTCGGCGCCGTCGAGATCGCTCTCTGGGATCTGGTCGGCAAACTGTCGAACCAGCCGGTCTACAAATTGTGGGGTGGGCACAAGGACAAGGTCCCGGCCTATGCCAGCCTGATCCAGCTGTCGACCGCCGAAGAGCGCGCCCGTCAGGCCGCCGGGCTGAAGGCGGAGGGCTGGCAAGGCGTCAAGATTCGCCTGCACAACGAGACGCTGAAAGAAGACATCGAACTGGCCACGGCCGTACGCAAGGCGGTGGGGGACGACATGACCATCATGGTCGACTGCAACCAGGCCCAGCAGGCCACCGGCTGGCAGCCTGGCGTGCACTGGGACTTCCCCCGCGCCGTGGAAACCGCCCGCGAGTTGCAGCAACTGGGCGTTTACTGGATCGAGGAACCGCTGACCCGCTACGACTGGAAAGGCCTGGCCGACCTGAACCGGCTGGTCGAAATTCCGGTGGCCGGCGGCGAGAACAATCCGCTGGTGCCCGAATTCGTCTCGATGATCGAGCAGAATGTCTTCGACATTCTGCAACCCGAGGTGCTGGTCAGCGACGGCGTCAGCGGCACGCGCAAGATCGGCGCCCTGGCCGCCATGCACAACAAACGCTGCGTGCTGCACCACGGCGGCATGACCTTCGGCACCATCGCCCACCTGCACATGACCTGCTCCTGGGCCAACGCGCCGTGGCTGGAGTTGCTGCACGACCCGCCCATCGGTCCCTATACCGCCGGCTTCGCCGTCTTCGAAAATCCGCCGCTGGTCGACAAGGACGGCTTCATCTCCGTCCCCCAGGGACCGGGTTTCGGGGTCGATATCAACCGCTCGCTGCTGGCGTAGCGATCCTGAAAACTGCCAATATTCAAAAGAAACAACAGAATAATAATAATACTCCAAATAAGAGCGGAGGAAACTAATGCATACTTGGCGAAGTCCCAACATGTTCCAAGTAAAGTCACGCTACAAACTGATCGCCCTGGCGGCGGTTTTCCTTGGCACGTCCAGCCTGGCGCTGAGTTCGATCGACCACCAGCGCATCGTCCGCTCCGAGGCGGGCGGCGAGTGGCTGAGCCATGGCCGCACCTATGCCGAGCAGCGCTTCAGCCCGCTGAAACAGATCAACCGGCAAACGGTTTCGCGGCTCGGCCTGGCCTGGGTCGCCCAGTTCGACAACAGCCGCGGCCAGGAAGCCACCCCCCTGGTGGCCGACGGCATCCTCTACACGTCGACCGCCTGGTCGAAAGTCGTCGCCTATGACGCCAGGACCGGCAAAGAACTGTGGAAATATGATCCGAAGGTGCCCGGCGCGGCGGCGGCCAATGCCTGCTGCGATGTCGTCAACCGCGGCGTTGCCCTGTGGGGGCAGAAGGTCTTCGTCGGCACGCTCGATGGGCGCCTGATCGCCATCGACGCCAGCACCGGCAAGGAGATCTGGGCGGTCCAGACCACCGATCCGAACCTGCCCTACACCATTACCGGCGCGCCACGGGTCGCCAAGGGCAAGGTGCTGATCGGCAATGGCGGCGCCGAATATGGTGTGCGCGGCTATCTCTCCGCCTATGACTCCGAGACGGGGACGCTGGCCTGGCGCTTCTACACCACGCCGAACCCCGATGGCAAAGCGGATGGCCAGCCCTCCGACAAACCTTTCGCGGATTTCGCAAACGCCACCTGGTTCGGCGACGGCTGGAAGAAGAGCGGCGGCGGCGGAACGGTATGGGACGCCATCACCTACGATCCGGCGACCGACCTCGTCTATATCGGTGTCGGCAACGGCGCGCCGTGGAACCATTTCATCCGCTCGGACGGGCAGGGAGACAATGTCTTTCTGTCGTCGATTGTGGCGGTGAAGGTCGATAGCGGCGAATATGTCTGGCACTATCAGACCACGCCGGGCGACAGTTGGGACTATACCGCCACCCAACAGATGGTGACGGCGGATCTGGTGCTTGGCGGCAAGCGCCGGCACGTGCTGATGCAGGCGCCGAAGAACGGCTTTTTCTACGTGCTCGACGCCTATACCGGCGAACTGCTGTCGGCCGAGGCGTTCGGCCCCACGGTCAACTGGGCCTACGGGGTCGACCTGCGCACCGGCCGCCCGGTCGAGCGGCCCGGCATCCGCTACAGCGGCCCCGGCACGGTCAGCCGCCGCCAGGGTCCGGCGCCGGCCGGAGCGCACAACTGGAAGGCGATGGCGTTCAACCCGACACGCGGCCTGATGTATATCCCGACGCTCGACACCTATTTCACCTATGGCGGCGCCACCAACCCGGCCGATTATCGCCAGGTCAACGGCGTCTGGAACCTGGGCATGGGCCTGCAAGGCGTGGCCCCGACCGGCCAGGCCGCGCCGGGCATCATCGACCAGGCAGCCGAGGGCGTGCGCCGCCGCGCCGCCGCCATGGCGCAAACCCCGGCCACGCGGCCGCAACTCGCCGGCAGCCTGCTGGCCTGGGATCCGGTGGCGGGGAAGGCGCGCTGGCGCATCCAGCACACCGAAGAGGACACGGGAATCGGCGGGGTGCTGGCCACCGCCGGCGACCTCGTCTTCCAGGGCGTGAAGCATGATCTCAAGGCCTATGCGGCGGACGACGGCCAGGAACTGTGGTCGCATCCGCTGGGCGGCGCCTCGGCCATCGCGCCACCGATCAGCTATGCGCTCGACGGCGAACAATATATCGCCGTCGTCGTCGGCATCGGCGGCGGCAATGGCATGGGCGGGTCCAATCTTCACGACCTTCCCCAGCCCGGCCGGCTGATGGTGTTCAAGATCGGCGCCGCCGCTTCGTTCACGCCGCCGGCGGTGGCGCAGCGCCCCTATGTCAACCTGGCCCGCGCCGAGCAGAGTGTGGGCGATGCCGACACGGGCGGCGTCTTTTACGGCCGTTACTGCAGTTCCTGCCACGGCCAGCAGGCGATCTACCCGGATCTGCGCCGTTCGCCGATCCTGCTGTCAAAGAATGCCTTCCGCAATGTGGTCCATGGGGGAACCCTGGAAGCACGCGGGATGCCGTCCGCCGCCCGCTTCGTGAGCGAAGACGAAGTGGAATCGATCCGCGCCTATCTGCTTCGCAGCTACAGCACCACACCAAAACCATAGCCGGATTGCGGCGCCTGATGCCCTGCATCAGCCGATGCGAAGTGTAATTTCTACCTGCATCTCAACAATTTAAACAGACTGGAGCTTATAATGCATAGTTGTTCCACCCTTCCCTGTGCCGCGGATACCCGCAAGCTGCTGCTGGCGTCGACCGCCTTGCTGCTGACGCTTGGCGCCGCCGGCCCGGTTCTGGCGCAAAGCCAGAGCATGGGCAGCGACGCGGCGCTGGAGGAAATCATCGTCACCGGTTCCAGCATCCGCGGCGTGGCGCCGGTCGGCTCGCAACTCATCGGCGTGACGCAGACGTCCATCCAGGCGACGGCGCCCGCCAACACCAAGGAACTGCTGTCGAACGTGCCGCAACTGGGGAATTTCGGCGCCAACGCCGAACAATCCACCCCCGGCCGCTGGCGCACGCCGGGCTATCAGCCGAATATCCACAACCTCGGCATGTACGCCACGCTTACCCTGGTGAACGGCCACCGCATCGCGCCAACGGGCGGCGAGGCGGTGCTGCCCGACCCCTCGATGATCCCGGTGATTGCCATCCAGCGTGTCGAGATCATTGCCGACGGCGCCTCGGCTGTTTACGGCTCGGACGCGGTCGCGGGCGTGGTGAACTTCCTTTACCGGCGGAATGTCAACGGCATCGAGGCATCCGGCACCTTCGGCTTCAACGGATCCCGCTATCGCAAATGGAACGGCTCTGTTCTGGCGGGGCATACCTGGAGCACCGGCAGCGTCATGGCCGCCTACGAATATTCGCAAAACAAATCCCCGCTGACGAGCGACATCTCGTTCCTCGCGCTTGGCGGCGACCAGACCTCGCGGGGCGGCCGCGACCTGCGCAGCGCCAACTGCCTGCTCCCCAATGTCACCGTCGGCGGCCAGGTCTATGGCTATCAGGCCGATGGCAGCTTCAGCACCACGCGCAACCTCTGCGGCAATCTCGATCCGAAATCGACCATCATCCCCGACGGGCGCCGCCACGCCCTTCTGGTCACGGCCCGTCAGGAACTGGCGGATAATGTCGAGGTCTGGACGGAACTCAACTATTCCCGCTACGACACTTTCCGCTGGGGCGGGCGGCCGTCGATTTCCGTCGTCGTGCCCAACACCAGCCCCTATTTCCGCCTGCCGGACGGCATTGATCCCTCCACCGTCGACAGCATCGCCGTGGTGCGCAGCGGCCTTGGCCTGTTCCCCTCGGGCGAGCAGCAGCAGAACGAGCGTTTCTGGGCGGCGACGGTCGGCGCCGACATCCGCCTCGGCGGCGACTGGGTCGCCAGCGCCATGGCCCATGTCTCCAAGAGCAACCTGCTCCGCGATGTGCAGCCCCCCGAGCTGAACCAGCCGGCGTTGGCGCAACTCACCGCCGACGGATTGTTCAACCCCTTCGGCCAGGCCGCCGACAACAGCGCCGCCGTACTGGCGGAAATCAACAACAATTATACCCAGGTCAATTCGGGAAATCAGGGCCTGCGCGAATTGCAGATCAAGGCGGACGGTCCGCTGTTCGCCCTTCCGGGCGGCGATGTCCGCATGGCGGCGGGGGTCGATTTCCGCGTCGAGCAGCTCAACCAGTATCAGACATCCGGCCCGCTGGATTCGACCGGGCTGCTGGGCCCGAACAGGCTGATCATCCGCGCCGACCATCTAAGCCGCACCGTGACGTCGGCCTTCACCGAAATCAACGCGCCGCTGTTCAGCGAGGCCAATGCCAGGCCTTTCCTGCAAGCGCTGACATTGTCGCTTTCGGGCCGCCTCGACTATTATGACAAGTTCGGCACGATCTTTAACCCGAAATATGGCGTCAACTGGAGCCCGATCCGCGATCTTACCATTCGCGGTTCTTACAGCACTTCGTTCGTTGCCCCCAATATGGGCATGACCACTACTTCCTTCAGTGTGCCGCGCCCCAACAGCAACATCAACCTCACCGATGTGACCACCGGAGAGCATATCGGCATCGTCAACCAGCTGAATCCGGGCGGCGGCAATTCCGATCTTCAGCCGGAAAAGGCGACCACCTGGTCGGCGGGCGCCGATTTCGTGCCGGATGCCATCCCGGGCCTGCGGCTGTCGCTGAGCTATTATGAAGCGGAATACCGCAACATGGTGTTCCAGCCGTCCGCCAGCGACGCCCTGACCGATCCGCAAATGGCGATGTACCGCATTCTGCACCCAACGGACGCCCAACTGGCGGATTTCCTGGCAAAATATCCGGCGCAAAGCGCACTGCCGGCCGGAATCGTCTGGGATGCGCTGATTTGGTACAATGCCCAGAACATGGGTGTGCGGCGGGTGGCCGGCATCGACATCGACGCGGCCTACAGCTTCGACACCCAGTCGCTCGGCTCGTTCAACCTGGGGGTGGTCGCCAATCTGCAAACGCGCTTCATCCAACGGCAATCGCCCGGCGCGCCGTTCCGCGACCGTCGCGGCACCAGCGACGCGCCAAGCGCGAAGATCCGCTATCAGCTTGGCTGGAACCTGGCGCCGGTTACGCTGAATCTTTTCGCCAATCATGTCAGCGGCTACAAATATACTTCGGTCAATCCGGCGCAGGAGGTCGATTCCAACCTGACCTTTGATCTCTCCGGCGCACTCGACCTGTCCAACATGATCCGGGAAGGTGTTTCCTTGCAGGCGCGCGTCGTCAATCTGTTCGACAAGGATCCGCCGTTCGTCGACAATTCCGCCGGATATTATGCCGCGCTGGCATCGCCGTTCGGCCGCCAGTTCGAACTGACGGTTCGAGCCAAATTCTGATGCCCAAATTGTGATGCCTTGAATTGAGCGTAAAGGTTCGGGCCTTTCCGGCAGCGCCGCTACGCGCCGCCGGGAAGGCCCGAACCGAAGGCCGTCCAGCGCGGCGGCCATTGCTTCCCGGACGATAGCTAGTCGCCGAGCAGCTCGCCGTCGATCCAGTTGGCGCGCGTCGCCAGCCAGCCGTCCAGATAGTCGATCTCGCCCTGATAGGAGCCGGTCACCACCGCGTTCGGCCACACATAGATGTCGAGGATCGGCCAGCGGGCGAAATTGCGCTGCTGCGCCTCGTCGATGGCGGCCGCCGAAGCGGCGATGAACTGGCGCAGGCGCGGCATCTGTCCGGACAGATAGCGCCAGCGCGCGGCGACATGGGCGTTGAAATCCGCGTTGCCCGCCAGCCGCTGGTAATATTGGCTGGCGTTGCGCGTCCACCAGCCTTCGGGGGCCTCGTTGCCATTATAGTTGACGTTGCCGGCGGCGATATCGAAATCCCAGGCCGGGCCGAACATCAGCGGCTGCCCCGCCCCCGGGCGATAGACATAGGTGCTGGACCAGAAACCGTCGTTGTTGCGCAGAAGTTCGTTGACGAGATAGAGGTCGACGAAGGATTCGATGTCGATCTCCGCGCCGATTCCGCCAAGGTCGCCGGAAGCGGCCACGGCGGCCAGCGCCTGCTCCACCCCGTTCACCCAGCGCTCGATGTCGGCCGCCTGCGCCGGCGAGCTATCGGTGCCGACGACATAGGGAACGCCGAAACTGCTGTCGAACCAGAAGTCGCCGTCGCGGCGCTCGTCCATTTCCAGCACGAAGCCATCGTCGGCGCTTTGCGGATCGTCTTTCTCGACCGCCTTTTCCACTTCGTCCGTCTTGTTGGTGATCTGGTAAAGGCCGAGATACTCGCCGTTCAGGGTGAGGTCGGCAAAGCGCGACTGCGGCGAATATTCCATGCCGAGCTTGTAGGAAAGACAGAAGGCCAGCGCGTTCCGCAGCATGGTCTTGTCGGCATAGTTGGCGAGCAAGGCCCATTTCTTGCCGGTCGTCATGCCGAGCACCGGAATCTTCTGCTCGAATTTCAGCTTGTAAGGCTTTTTCGGCATATCCCAGGTGGAATTTCCCCGGCCGCTCATTTCGGCGTTCGCCAGCAGATTGTGGGCCGGATTGGCGGCGCCGTCGATCCGCACCGTCGCGGCGATCTTGGCATCCTTCGACAGGATCGGCACGCCGCCCGCCGTTTCGATGTCGATGCGGACGACGGCAGGCATCGGGCAGATCTTGTCGCTCACCGTGCCGGCAAGGTCGGAGGCAAGCGTGCGCTCGGCCACGGTCGGCAGCAGCCCCCGCGACCCCGGGTCGATGTATCTGGACAGCGACCCCGGCAAGGCGGCGGTGGCGGCGACGGCGCCCCCGGCGCCCTCCAGCCGCCGCAATTCGGCCGCCGCCCGGCGCAGGGCGCCAAGCCCAACACGCTCGACATCCGGCCAGCGCGGCGCCAACGCCGCCATGCGCATCTGGTGCAGCGTCAGATGGTCGGGCAGGCGGAAATCCTGCTCCAGCCGTTCCCAGGCGGCATCCGGCGTCAGGCCGCCGGTCTCGCGCATTTTCGCGGCGACGAGGGTGCCGAGCAGGTCGATGCGCCGCTCGCCCGTGGCGGGCGTCGCCAGCACATAGTCCACGGCGCCGGCGCCGGCGGGAAATTCGGCCAGCAGCACGGCATGGGCGATTTTGAACGAAGACGGCACCACAAGGTCGAACCCGCCGCCCGCCACGGCGGCGACGGCCGGCTCGCCCGGATCGCAGCGCAGGTTGGAATCCTCGTCGAAGCAGACGGTGGCGCTGCCCTCTCCGGCGGCAAGCACGCCCGACAAGCGCAAAGGCCGCCCGGATTCCATGCCGTCGAAATCCAGACCGGGAAAGGTCAAGTTCGGGGCGGCTCTGCCCCTTCGAGCGCGGCGATCCGCGCCGCCAGCCGTAGCAGCCGTTCGGCTTCCCGCACATGCAGTTCCTCTACCAGCCGCCCCTTCCAGGTGGCGACGCCCCGCCCCGCAGCCAGCGCTTCGGCATGGGCCGCCACCACGCCCCGCGCGTCCGCCAGCTCTGCGGCGGACGGCGTGAACAGCCGGTTGACCACGGCCAGTTGGCCGGGGTGGATGCAGGTCTTGCCGTCGAAGCCGAGGGCAAGGCCCTCCGCGGCCTCGGCTTCGAGGCCTTCCAGGTCGGCGATCGCGGTGAAGACGCCGTCGAAGGCGAGGATGCCGGCGGCGCGCGCCGCCAGCACGATTGCGCTCGCCGAATAAAGCAGCGCCAGCCGGCCGGCATCCACCCGGGCGCGCAGATCCTTGGCGAGATCGTTGAAGCCGGCGATAAAGCCCCGGATTCCCGGCACTTCGGCGATGTCCCCGGCGCGAAGCACCGCCTTCGGCGTCTCGATCATCGCCAGCACCGGCTTGCCGCCGGAAAGCGCCACCGCCCGCCGGGCGTCGTCCACGCTTTCCACCTTGGGGACCACCAGAAAATCGGCGGCGGACGCGGCAACCGCCTGGAAATCCGCGGCCGCCCACGCCGTGCCGAAGCCGTTGACGCGGATGCCCGCCTCGCGGTCGCCAAAGCCGGCCGCCACGGCGGCGACGGCGGCGGCGCGCGCCCCTTCTTTCGCCGCCGGCGCCACCGAATCCTCAAGATCGAGCAGCAGCATGTCGGCGGCAAGGGTGCGCGCTTTGTCGATGGCGCGGGCGTTGGCCGCCGGCAGATAAAGCATCGTCCGGCGCGGGCGATCGGCATCCATGAGCAATTCCTGATTTAGCGGGCCAGTTGCGCCGCCATTATGCTATGCTGGTGCTGCATTTTGAAAGGGATTCGATTGGACGCCATGATTTTCACCCTGATTCTGGTGGCGCTGGCCATCGTCACGCTGATGCGCGCCGTCGTCATCGTCCGTCAGGGCTATGAATATACGCTGGAGCGCCTCGGCCGTTACACCACCACCCTTCGCCCCGGCTTCTCGCTGGTGGTGCCGTTCGTCGACCGCGTCGGCATGCGCATGAACATGATGGAGCAGGTGCTGCCGATCCCGACGCAGGAAATCATCACCCGCGACAACGCCCAGGTGTCGGTCGACGGCGTGGTGTTCTTCCAGGTGCTGGACGCGGCGAAAGCCGCCTATGAAGTGGCCCACCTTACCAATGCGGTTACGGCATTGACGCAAACCAACCTGCGGACGGTGATGGGCAGCCTCGATCTCGACGAAAGCCTGTCGAAGCGCGACGAGATCAACGCCCGGCTGCTGATGGTGGTGGACCATGCGACCGCGCCCTGGGGAATCAAGGTGACGCGGGTGGAGGTGAAGGACATCCAGCCGCCGCGCGACATCCAGGACGCCATGGCCCGGCAGATGAAGGCCGAGCGCGACAAGCGCGCCGTGACGCTGGAAGCCGAAGGCCAGCGCGCCGCCGCCATCCTGCGCGCCGAGGGCGAGAAGCAGTCGCAGATCCTGGAGGCCGAAGGCCGCCGCGAAGCCGCCTTCCGCGACGCCGAGGCGCGCGAGCGCGAAGCCCAGGCCGAAGCCTCGGCCACCACCATGGTGTCGGAAGCCATCGCCAAGGGCGACGTGCAGGCCATCAACTATTTCGTGGCGCAGAAATATGTCGACGCGCTGGCGCAGTTCGCCCACGCGCCCGCCGCCAAGACCATCTTCATGCCGCTCGAAGCCTCGTCGGTGATCGGCTCGGTCGGCGGCATCGCCGAACTGGTGAAGGCGGTGGGAAGCGACACCCGCCCGGCCGGCACGGCGAGCGGCCTGCCAGCCTCGCCAAGGGCGCCCGGCGGCGCGCGGCGAAGCCAGCCGAGAGAGTGATGCAGCCGATTCTCGCCTATCTGCTGTCGCCCTGGGGCTGGCTGTCGCTCGCCGCTGCGGCGGCCGCCTTCGAAATGCTGCTGCCGGGCGCCTATCTGATCTGGGTGGCGGCGGCCGCCTTCGCGACCGCCCTCACCGCCGCCCTTCTCAACCTTTCCATCGACGGCCAGCTCGGCGCCTTCGCCATCTGGATCGCCGTGTCGCTGCTGGCGGCGCGGCGCTGGAACAGCAAGCGGGTAAAATCGTCCGACCACGGCCTTTTGAACCAGCGCGCCGCCCAGCTTGCCGGGCAAAGGGCGACGGTGACGACGGCCATCGTCGGCGGCCGCGGCCGGGTGCGGCTTGGCGACAGCGAATGGATCGCCGCAGGCCCCGACCTGCCGGCCGGAAGCCGGGTGCGGATCAGCGGCGCCGAAGGGACGGTGCTGCGGGTGGAAGCCGACGGCTGATCAGCAGACGTTCCGTTGCAGCCAGGCGCGGACGGCCGGGCCGATGTCGTCGCGTTCAAGGGCGAGGGCGATATTGGCGGTGATATGGCCGGCCTTGTCGCCGCAGTCGAAGCGGGTGCCGGCATAGGTAAGGGCGTGGAAGGGCTTGTGGCCGATCATGCGCGCCAGAGCGTCGGTCAACTGGATCTCGCCGCCGGCGCCGCGCACCCCCGCCGACAGATGGTCAATGCATTCCGGCTCGATCAGATAGCGGCCGACGGCGGCGAGGCGCGACGGCGCCGTTCCCGGCGCCGGCTTCTCGACGAAGCCGCGCACTTCGGTCAGCGCGCCGTTCATCCGGCCGGGATCGACGATGCCATAGCGGCTGGTTTCCTCGTCCGGCACTTCCATGACGGCGATCACCGTGCCGCCCACTTCGTCGCGCGCCCGCACCATCTGGGCAAGGCAGGGATCCTCGGGGTTCCACAGCAGTTCGTCCGGCAGCAGCACGGCGAACGGCTCGTCGCCGACGATGTGGCGCGCGCACCAGACGGCATGGCCAAGCCCGGCCGGTTCCTGCTGGCGGACATAGGCGATGTCGCCGGGCGCCAGTTGCGTGCTTTCGAGGATGCAAAGCTCGGTGTCCTTGCCGCGCGCCCGAAGCAGCGCCTCGAGCTCGGCGGCCACATCGAAATAATCCTCGAGCGCCACCTTGCCGCGCCCCGTCACGAAGATCATCTGCTCGATTCCAGCGGCCACCGCCTCGTCCACCGCATATTGCAGCAGCGGCCGATCGACCACCGGCAGCATTTCCTTCGGCACCGCCTTCGTTGCCGGCAGGAATCGCGTTCCCATGCCGCCCACCGGGAACACCGCCTTACGGACCGGTTTCACGCTACACCCTCCACTCTACACCAGTTCACAGCCATGCCGGCACCCGGTCGAGCGCCAGTTGCTCGTCCAGCGTCTGCCGCCGGCGCACCACCGCATAACGGCCGCCATCCACCAGCACTTCAGCAACCAGCGGCCGGCTGTTGTAGGTGCCGGCCATCACCGCCCCATAGGCGCCGGCCGACATCAGCGCCACCAGATCGCCCTCGTCGAGCGGAGGAACGGCGCGGTCGGTCGCGAAGGTGTCGCCGGTCTCGCACACCGGGCCGACGACGGTCGCCGTCATCGTGCCGGCGCGCGGCCGCACGGCGCGGATATCGTGATAGGCGCCATAAAGCGTCGGCCGCAGCAGATCGTTCATGGCGGCGTCCAGCACCACGAATTCCTTCACGCCGCCCGACTTCCGCACCACCACGCGCGCCAGCAGGATTCCGGCGTTCCCGGCAATGAGGCGCCCCGGCTCGAAGATCAGCCGCAGGCCCTCGCCATCCGGCCAGGCGGCGACGGCCGAGCGCACCATGGCGCCATAGTCGGCCGGCGTCGGCGGCGCCGGCAGGGCCGGGTCGTAGGGAATGCCAAGGCCGCCGCCAAGGTCGACGCGGCGCACTTCATGGCCGGCCGCCCGAAGGCGCGCCACCAGTTGCCCAAGCTTCTCGAACGCCTGGGCAAGGGGCGCCAGGTCCGCCAGCTGGCTGCCGATATGGGCGGCAACCCCCACGGGGCGGATTCCGGGCAGCGCCACCGCGCGGGCATAGAGCGCCTCGATTTTGCCGAGCGGGATTCCGAACTTGTTCTCGGCCTTGCCGGTGGAAATCTTGGCATGGGTGTGGGCGTCGACATCGGGGTTCACCCGGAAGGCGATTTCGGCGGTCCGGCCCATGGCGCCCGCCACGGCCGACAGCCGCGCCAGCTCGCTTTCGCTCTCGACGTTCAGTTGCAGGATGCCGGCTTCAAGTGCGGCGCGCATTTCGGCATCGGTCTTGCCGACACCGGAAAAGACGATGCGGCCGGGCGGAATGCCGGCGGCCAGCGCGCGCTGCATTTCCCCCGCCGACACCACATCGGCGCCAAGCCCTTGCTGCCCCAGCAGCCGCAGCACGGCAAGGTTGGAATTGGCCTTCACGGCAAAGGCGATCAGCGGGTCGCCAAGGGGGGCAAGCGCTTCCCGCATGACGCGGGCATGGCGGCGCAGCGTCGCCGCCGAATAGACATAGACGGGCGTGCCCACTTCGGCGGCAATCCGCGCCAGCGGCACGTCCTCGGCGAACATCTCGCCCTCGCGAAGCTGAAAATGGTCCATCCTAGCGGCTTCTTTCAGGGGTCGTGTCGCCGGGGAAGGGGATGGCGTCCCCTCCGGTGCCGGGGGGCGGCAGCGCGAAGGGGTCGTCTTCCCGGCTGTCCAGCTGCACGGACAAATCGTCGACGCGCTGCGGCCGGGCGCCGGCCGGAATGGCGAGGCCCGCCTCTACCCGCCGGCGCTCGTCGGCGCGCGCCTGCTGCTGCTCGGCCTTGGTCAGCGACGGGTCTGGCGGTTGCAGCCGGGTCGACGCCGCCTTGTAGCCGCACGACGCCAGCAGCGTTGCCGCCAGCAGCGGCCAGACGGCCCGCCCCAGGCGCCCTCTCAGGCCCATTGCCCGATCCCGGCGATCGCGGCCTCGGCCGCCGCCCGCACGCGGGCCGGCGCCGTGCCGCCCAGGCTGGCGCGGCTGTTGACGCTGGCCTCGACCGAAAGCACATCGAACACCCGTTCGTCGATGCGGGGGTCGATCCCGCGCAGTTCGGCAAGCGTCAGCCCGTCGAGCTGCACGCCCTTTCGTTCGGCGGCGCGAACGGCGCGCCCGGTGATATGATGCGCCTCGCGGAACGGCACATCCGCTTCCCGCACCAGCCAGTCGGCGAGATCGGTCGCCGTTGAAAAGCCGCTGGCGGCGGCCGCCCGCATCCGCTCGGGCACGAAGGCCAGTTCCTCCAGCATTCCGGCCATGGCGGCCAG
Organism: uncultured Sandaracinobacter sp.; assembly: GCA_964471485.1. Lineage (GTDB taxonomy): Bacteria > Pseudomonadota > Alphaproteobacteria > Sphingomonadales > Sphingomonadaceae > Sandaracinobacteroides. Next base: position 15,810 of record CAYYGQ010000019.1, read on the forward strand.
GCTCAGTTCCAGCAGATCATGCGCTTCGAACAGCGGCTCCTTGTCGTCCTGCATGTCTTTCGAATAGGCGAGCGGCAGGCCCTTCATCGTCACCATCAGCCCGGTCATCAGGCCGAGGATGCGCCCCGAATGCCCGCGCACCAGCTCGGCGGCATCCGGGTTCTTCTTCTGCGGCATGATCGACGATCCCGTCGACCAGGCATCGGGCAGCGTCACCCAGCCGAAGGGCTGGCTGGCCCAGAGGATGATTTCCTCGGCGAGCCGCGACAGGTGGAGAGCGGTCTGCGTGGCCGCCGTCAGATATTCGATGGCGAAATCGCGGTCGGAGACACTGTCGAGCGAATTTTCCGTGGGAGCGTCGAAACCGAGCGCCGAAGCCGTCATGGCGCGATCGACCGGGAAGCCGGTGCCGGCCAGCGCCGCCGCCCCCAGCGGGCACTGGTTCAGGCGCTTGCGGGCATCGCGAAAGCGGCCATGGTCGCGCTTCAGCATCTCGACATAGGCCAGCAGATGATGGCCGAGCGTCACCGGCTGCGCCACCTGCAAATGGGTGAAGCCCGGCAGCACGGTTTCGGCCTGCTGAAGGGCGCGCGCCGCCAGCACGCCCGCCAGCGTGCGGATGGACAGCAGGTGGCCGTCGATGGCGTCGCGCACCCAGAGGCGGAAATCCGTCGCCACCTGGTCGTTGCGGCTTCGCCCCGTGTGCAGGCGGCCGGCATCCGGCCCGATCAATTCGGCCAGGCGGCTTTCGACGGTCATGTGGATGTCTTCGCGGCTCATGTCGACCGGCACGCCATCCGTTTCATATTCGGCCTCGACCTGCCGCAGGCCCGCTTCGATGCGCTTGGCGGCGTCGGCGTCGATGATCCGCCTTGCCCCCAGCATCCGCGCATGGGCGAGGGAAGCGCGGATGTCCTGCCGCCACATGCGCTTGTCGAACGGGATCGAGGCATTTATCTCGGCCATGACCGCCGCGGGGCCGCCTTCGAACCGGCCACCCCACAGGGCATTGGCGCCCGTGCCAGCGCCCACATGCGGTTTCTTGCCGGAGGATGCCATGAAGCCTGCCCTTTTCCTTGCGACCCTGCTGATGCCAATCGCGCTTTCCGCCTGCCAGCAGCCCGGCAGCCCTAAGGCCGATGAAGCCGCCCCGCAAGGCGCCGACGGCCTCACCGCCGGCTTCGACCTCTCTTTCGCCGGAAAAACCGCGCCGGAAATCCCGCTCGAACGCAACGCCGAAGGCGAAACCACCACCATCGACGCGATTCGCCAGGCCAATCCGGGCCGGAAGATCCTCGTCAACCTCTGGGCCACCTGGTGCGTGCCCTGCCTGAAAGAACTGCCGACGCTCGACGCCCTCGCCGCCGCCACGGACGGCAAACTGCTGGTGGTGCCGATCAGCCAGGACATGGAGGGCTGGCGCAAGGTGACGGACGCCTTCACGGCGGAAAAATACCCGCACCTCGAAACCCTCGTCGAAAGCAAAATGCAGTTCGGCTTCGAGCTTGGCGCCAAGGGCCTGCCCATCACCATTCTCTACGACGAGCAGGGCCGCGAAGTCTGGCGCTATCTCGGCGACCGCGACTGGACCTCGGCGGAATCTCGGGCGGAAATCGACATCTGACCGACCTATCTGACCGACACATCTGACAGGCACAAAGAGGGCGGCGGCGCCCCCGCACCGCCGCCCGCACCGTGACGAACCGTTCAAAACCCGTGGCCGGCGCCAACGCCGGCAGGTTGCACTCTGCACATTGCGTGCCAAATCCCTTGCTGAAAATCCATGCGGATTTGCAGATAGTTAGAAAAGGTTGTCGAATTGCGTCCGTCGCATTCTGTAAAATTTTCCGACAGTCTCGCTGCATGCGGGCAGCGATTTCCGTT